>DEQQ01000019.1 GCA_002360455.1 Saprospiraceae bacterium UBA3362 | reverse complement strand
CGATTGTGTATCGAACTGTTTTAAGCTGTCCACTTTTTATTTATTATGGACAGATGTATTAATACCTAGTGTTTAGTGTGCTAGAGTATCTCAATCCAATGCTGTAATACAACCCAATCGGAAAGATTTTTTATTGCATTGTGGTTGCTCAAAGGGTAAATCCCTAGTAAAAGAAAAAAGGGATGTCATAGACATCCCTTTTTTAATAAACTTCATTTTACCCAAGATTAAATAAATACGATATTACCCGAACTATTGTTTGAATAATTTCTGTATTTGAGTTTTTCCGGTTTCATTATTCAGTATTTTTAAAAAGTAATTTCCCTTAACCAATTCTTCTGTGCTTAAGACAAAATCTGAACTATGAACTCCGGAAGAAATGATTACCCCGAGGCTGTTAATTAGTTCAAGGCTATAATTCCCCTTTTCGTTAAAATGAACTTTGATTTCATTTTGGAACGGGTTGGGGAAGCACTCTACCAGATTTTTTTCTCCTTTATCATCCACTCCGACATAGATAGGAAGAGTTCCTGTATTCAAATCCTTATGTGTAAAAATCCTTGCATAATCATAATTAAATCTACAAGCCGGATCGCTGCTGTAATAATTTCTATCCTGACTGTCAGAGATTTGATTCATAAGTCGTATAGTCCCATCTTTGTCTCCGTTATGAAATAAATCCATGGCTCCATTCCGAACCGTGTTAAAATCAATTCCTGAGGCTGTTACATTCCCACAAAAAGCATTTTTACCATTTGGACCGATCAATGGACAAGTCGTAGGAAGTCTATGGTATGGTGTTGCTAAAAGTGGTATAGATTGAAATCCCTTTTCAAGAATATATTCCTGTGGTAATGGGAGATTTCCTCCCCAATAATTATAGCTTGCCTCTACCTCCATAATATCTCGGGCAAAATAATATATTTCAAAATGGAATTGACCGTTTCCAATTAAGAATTGATTATTTCCAACAGGGCCTTTTGAATTTCCATTTGCATTCAAAGGGCTTATATTAAGAAGGACGTCTCGGCCAACTATAGAGGATACGTTGTGCTCAAAAAAGTTGCAACCTAATTCTACCAAGCCATAGTTTTCATCTCCGTTTGAATTTATTCCTTGAAAATTATTAGTAAATGAACTTCTATAAACAAAGGCATTGGCATTAAAACTTAAGTTAATTCCTTGACCGTTGTTATTAAACCTAGAATTGTTAACAATAATATCGCCTTCACTTAGAGTCAAACCTCCTGCTGTGCTGTTTACAGCTCCATTATTAAATCTAAGTTCATTGCAATTGTAGAAGTTGGACAATCGTCCTTCAAAAATCATGACCGAATCCATAATGCAGGATTTTGCATTTTTGACATAAAATGGGTATTCAGTATAGTTAAAGCCTGTGGTTCTTACATAGATGCTAGCCCCTATAATTTTGAAAAAATTGTCCATATTTATGCCATAAGCAAGATCGTTAAAGTTGCATTTTTGGATATTTATATCGTAAGGTCTGTATGCATTTATTGCTTTAGAAGCCATAGCAAATGAAGGAACCATTTTATTGGTTCCAATAAAATTCACCTTGGTCGCATCAAGCGTTTGCTCCTCTATATAAATACTTGAATTGGGTTCATATTCTATTTTTCCGTTGGCAATAGAAATAGGAAATTTCTTTATTATTAATTCTGCAGACATATTCAATCTTATAAATCTTATGGATTGATCATAACCGGTCATTAGTGCGGGAACCCTTTGGTCAAAAACATGCATAACATCAAACTGTACATAACCGTTTCCATCATGGATCCATTTGCCATTGTACAGGAAGATTCCTTTTGGTTTTATAACTACATGGCATCTTCCATTGGTACTGAGATCCCCATCTTGGAATCTAAAAATAGCCCCGTTCTGAGTCATGATAGTGCCTCCTTCTTCTACAATAAGTTCTGCGTTGCCAAGTAATTCCAAAACACCACCGAATTCAACAACTAACAGTCCGCCTTTCTTTATTACAATTTTCGAATCCGGATTGCCTATCAATTTTCCCTTATCTTCTATAGTTACCACTGCATCTTTCTGCACTATCATTTCAGAATATGCATCTATGAGCACTTCTCCCTTTTCATAGATCTTGAGTCTGGCAGAATCCCAAATATGAAGTTTTGCCGTGTGACCATTGGTGTAATCTCCAATAATAATTTTACTTTCTTCTTCTACCTTAACTAGAGTTGTATCTGGTTTGCAATTATCCTTTGTTATCGAGAATTTATACTGTGGATTTTTTAGATTATAAGGGTTTTTATCTTCGTGTTGCATTCCTATTAATCCTGCTCTATTTATCCAAATATTTCCGTTTGCCTTTAGAGTAATTGAATGGTCAATAATATTTTGAGTTTTAAATGGTCTATCTGTTCCCCATACATCCAAAGGATCACTGTTACCAGCATTAAAAGTTTTATTAGTAAGTAAATCGAGATCATCCAGATCACTTAAATGGCGAATTGCACTTAGTAAAAATTTTGCAGATCTATTGTCAAGGCTGACATGTTCTTGATTTACATTGCTAGTTCAAGGTAAAGGCAAAGTAGGCCCATCATATGAACGTATGTAAGTGGAGCCACTGCTAAGGACTTCTTTGACATTACTAAGGTCATTGTTAAGAAATTGGCTTGGATCCAAACCTAGTGCACTAGCAGTAGGAATGAAACAAAAGTTCTTTTGTTTCCATGGAAATTCATCTTGAAGCGAAACAAATGATCTAGTTCCACCAGGAGCATTATCATAATTTTTTACATTACTGACATTTAAGTAATTATATTTTGGAATGTAAATTCCCAATAGAACTGTATGAGAGTATTTATGGTAAACTTGGTTTTCTTTTTCTTTCCCTGGTAATGCCCAGATATCTGTCCAATTAGAATATCCAGTTGCTGCAATGTATGTTAGATCGCTCCATCCGTCAGTGATTTTATCATTTAACAAAATTGATCTTGCTTCAAATTCTTGGGATTTATTATTAATAGATCCATTGGCTATGGCATAGTGAGGTATAATCAATGTCTTTTGATCAAACTGTTGTTGGAATACTTCATGCAGGTTGTCAAGATCAGTACCATCACAATTACTATTCTCACATGATGCTTTATGATATAATAACATCTGTCTTGCAGCAGGACAATCTAGTGAATTGAAGCCATCTCCTATATCTGGCTTCAATGTAGTCAATGGCACTCCGAAGAAAGTTTCGTCTTTAAGATCATAGATCATCGCTTGTACGCCTAGTATAATATTTGCACCCTTGAGAGGGCTATCTACGCTGATGAAGAACTCTGTCTCATGATCCTTACCCTTAGTCTCCATAGTACTTAGTGCCCACTTACCTACTAGGCCTCCCATACTCGCTCCGATGACCACATTCTTCTCATAGCTGCCACAATCATGCTTGCGCTTATTGATCTCATCTATGGCTAGCTCTACCCAATGTGCATTGTCCGGTATAGCAATCTTTGCATCCTTGTAGTTGATGAAAAATAAGTCATAGGATTCTTCGTGAATTAATTTGGAAATTTCTGAAGGTAGGTTGTATTTACTATTTAAAAATCCTCCATCCTTATTTATTAAAAATTTGTAATCATATTTATGACCTGGATCGAATCCCTCTACCATGATCAATGGCTTGCGTACGCAGGCAGTATTACACTTCTTATTATACCAATAGTGCACCGTCACTCCATCATTCTCAAAACTTCCACTAGGTTCTACATCATAGTTATCAGGATTGAATGAAGCTCCTTCTGTACTTGGTGGCTGTATCATCAATAAAGTCTGGCTGATCAATTCTTCTCCTGATGCTAAGCTGTATTTGATACGAATCCGATGCAAACTATCCTGAGTATAAGTGAGGGTATATAGGGAGTCAAGCACTAGTGGTTTGTATCCAGTAGAATCATCAAAGTCTATCTCCAATCCTGTAAGCCCATTGATATTGGAGTAGATATCAGATGATGGTAGATAGAACTTCACAGTCATACCTTCATACTCTAGGCGCATAGTTGAGAATGTAAATACTGTATCCTGAGTATATGGTGATTCTGACCTGCCTACCACATCTTGGAAGTGTATACCATCATAGCTCAGAAGATTGTCATCCATAGCGCTAGGCTTAAGCCGATTGTACTGATAGTACAGCCCCGATAGGAAGATCGTATCACTCAGGCTATGAGTATTAGCTGCATTGACGAATGTAGTAGGCTCAGGGATGTTGGGTGTCTGAAGGTGTGCCTTGTAGAGCATACCATATGTGTAGAGATACCGCTCTCTGTGCATAGATATACTGTCTTCCACATACTTCCCTGTATTATACCGATATGGATAGTACTCGGGTATACGGTCGTATAATAGCCCTGTAGTGATCTCTGTAGTAGAGAGCTGAGAGAGCATATCTTCAAGCTTTTGTTCCATCTCATTGGGAGCTTGTGCACCAATGCTTCCGACATAGCATAGCAATGCCAGAAGTGTCGTAAATACACTTTTCATTTATAGAATTTTAATATTTAATTAATTTTTTCTCCTCTTTAATTAAGGCCTGTAGGTTAACTTGAAGTATCCATCAGTAATTTTAACTACACTGGGAGCATTGTTTCTAAGATTCATAATAAAACTGCCTTCAATCACTTTTGTAATTGTATCTATTCTTATAATTTTTAAGATATTTAATAATGAAGTATCAAGTTTTGATCTTGGAATTTCGGGAGAACAACCAGAACATGAATAATTAAATTCCCTAGGACTTATTAAATTGTCCCCAATAATCAATTTTTTCCCATAGTTATCAATTAAGACGCTTCCTTTAGGATTATTCAACACTCCAACAATTTCTAAAAATCCGTTTTCTTGATAATATTGACAATCCACGGGATCACAATTTCCTAAGAAGTCACAATCTACTTTGGCCTGCCATGGTACTCCATCAACTTTGCAAGTGAGTACATTCCAGTCACAAGTATCACAAGTGGGGTGTCCATAAGGGATTTCTTTTTTGCAGGAACTGATGATGAACATTAGTATCATAACACTCAGAAACATTTTTATTTTTTTCATGATTATATTTATTTTTTGATTGATTGAATTTTTTTCCTCGCTTAAGGCCTATATGTCAATTTAAAATAGCCATCAGAAATTTTTACTTTGCTCAAACAATCATTTTGTACCAAATATTCGAATTTACCTTCAATAATTTTTTTAGTAGTATCTAGATTTAATATTTGAAAAAAAGAATGAACTGTTGTATCATTTTCATACACTTTACAATTGCCTACTTCAGCACTGTTAAAATAATTTGCTTCAGAACTGAGTATTTGATTTACATACGAATTAGTTTTATGAATTGAAATACCTTTATCATTTTCTAAATTTCTTCCACCAAACTCAATAAACTTGGATAATGCATAAAACTGACAATCAACTGGATCACAATTTCCTAAGAAGTCACAATCTACTTTGGCTTGCCATGGTACGCCATCAACTTTGCAAGTGAGTACATTCCAATCACAGGTATCACAAGTGGGGTGTCCATAAGGTATTTCTTTTTCGCAGGAACTGATGATGAACATTAGTATCATTGCACTCAGAAACATTTTTACTTTTTTCATGATTTTATTTATTTTTGATTGAATTTTTATTTGCGCTTAAAGCCTATAGGTTAATTTGAAGTATCCATCAGTAATACTAACTACACTGGGAACATTGTTTCTAAGATTCTCTAAGTACCACCATAGCCTGAGGAATAGGATTGTTGCTGCCATACTCTAGTACCTTGCCTTCTACACGTGTGC
>DEQQ01000010.1 GCA_002360455.1 Saprospiraceae bacterium UBA3362 | reverse complement strand
GTAGATCAAAAAGGAAGTGCGGATATTCTGATTGTTGATGGCAAAACCGGAAATTTACAAGCTAAATTTACTTATCTTGGAGGACCCTTTGCAGGAAATTTAGCGATAGCAGATGTAGATCGAAATGGATATGGAGACATTTTTTCTACTCGAAATGGCCTTGAGAGAATAGAATATTTAGGAGATACCAATTTTGTAAGAAAGTGGAGAGCTTTAACGACAACCAGCTATCAACAAGCTTCACTGGCTGATTTTAACAATGATGGAATTCCAGAGGTCTATATCACCAATGGTATTTGGAACGCAGTGAATGGAACAAGATATATTGCTCAAGATCCCAACAAAAGCATTGGCAAAACTTCTTTGATTTTTGGAAACTCGGGATCCACCGCTGTGGATATATTAAAGGACAATGCTTGTCCGGACTGTGAGGGTCTTGAACTTGTTACAGGCAATGAAGTTTCTGCAGTAGACATTAATACTCTAAATCCTCCGGCTTCAAAATTAACGCTTGTTCATAAGGCAAAAAATGAATTGGATGGATACACAAGTATAGCAGATTTTGATTTGGATGGTGATCTTGATGCTTTGGTACTTAGTTCTACTCAAGGTCCGAATTTATCGGGTCAAGTTACATTTTATGTGTGGGATGTTCAGACAGATTCTATTATTTTGCCAAGAGGAATAGTCAATAGTTTTTTAGCCAATACTGCACAAGCGGCTATAGGAGAACTTGTCGGCGATCTTCGCCCTGAAATTGTTTTTAATACCAGAGATTCTATTTATGCTTTTACGACAAACCTTAACAGATGGGTTAAACTTTTTCAAATTCCAAATGTGGATATTTCAGGAATGGCAAGCTTGTCTGTTTATGACTTCAATGGTGACACCAAGCAAGAGGTTATTATTCGAGGAGAGAAAGATTTTTTCATCATAAATGGTCAGACAGGTGCAGTCATTTTTTCCTATCCTTGTATCTCGGGAACAGGTGTAGAATATCCCACTGTTGCTGATGTGGATGGAGATTTGGAAGCAGAGTTATTATTTTCTTGTGATAGTTATTTAGTCTGTCTTGAGCCCAATCCCGGCTCTTGGACACTTACCAGGCCGGTTATGAATCAGGCAATCTATTTTAATGTAAATGTAAATGATGATCTCACTATTCCACAATATCAGCAAGCCCATCATATAGTAAAAAATCATAATCGGTATTTAAGCCAATATTCTTATCTCGCGCCAAATGGTTCCGATGCCATTATTTCCAATTCAAAAGTAGAGTGTACTTCGGATTCGATTCAAATCTCTATGTCTATTTGCAACCAAGGACCGGGAACCATTGCCGACAGTCTATTTGTTTCTATTTACAATTCAAATCCATACAATTCATCGGCTTCATTGCTTTATAGAATCAATTTTGGATATACAGTTCTGGAAAAAGACAGTTGTAAATCATTCTCTTTTACAATACCCAATCCACTGATCAACAACATAACTATTGTCGTAAATCAGAATAAAACTATCTCCACTCCTTTTCCTTCTGCAAATCTTGAGTCTGTTTTCAAATTTTATGAATGTAATTTTCTCAACAACAGCAAAGTCATTTTGATTCCCTCCAAGGCAACAATAGATCTTGGCCCTGATGAAGATTTATGTGACTTTGAATCCAAGAGGTTGTCTGTCCCTTCCGGTTTTCAGTCCTATTTATGGATAGACGGAAGTAGAGATAGTGTTTTCACTGCTTTAGGTCCGGGAACCTATTGGGTTGAAGTGCAAGATCAATGTGGAAATAAATTGAGAGACAGCATTACATTGAGATTGCTTTCTTCCAGTAAAATAGAATTAGGCCCTGATCTCTCTATCTGTAAAGGAGATACTGTCAAGTTTAGTTCAGCTTTACAACAATTAAAATGGGTTGGAAACTTTACTCTTGGATGTGATAGCTGTTCATCCATACAATTTATTCCGGACAGCTCCGGGGTATTACAGGTTTATGGAAAATACAATGATCACTGTTATTCTTATGATTCTGTTTACATTGAGGTCAATGCAGGAATTCAATTGAAATTGCATCGTTTTGTTTGCACAGGAGATTCAGTACTCATAAACAATACTTATTTTCATAATGACACCACACTCAAATTTAAAATATCGTCTCAACGAGGTTGCGATACTTTGATAGAACAACAAATTCAATTTGACACAACAAGGTTGGAGCTTGGTCAAGATCGACTCCTTTGTCCGGGCAGTTCTGTTCAGTTATTTATTCCTATTCAGGGAAAAATTAATTGGAGAGCTTCTCAGGATTTATCTTGTTTGACTTGTCCAAACCCGGTGGTAACTCCTTCTGTTTTTCCCTCAACATATTATGTTTCGGTTGTCACCGATTCTTTTTGTACCTATTTTGATAGCATCACTATTAATGCTATCACCGTTCCCGGTACAAGAATTGACAAAGTACTTTGTTTAAATGACTCTATCCAAATAAACAATCAATGGATAAAAAAAGAAGGTGTTTATTTGGACAGTTTAAAAAACAGTTTGGGTTGTGATTCTATATTGACTTACCATATTCGATTTGATAGTTTACAATTAAGACTGCCAACTATTCCTCCGATTTGTGAAGGGGATAGTGTAATCATTCAACTCAATGGATTTAGGAACTATCAATGGCACAAGTCTAACGATATCAGTTGCGACAGCTGCTCAAGCATTGTCATAAAACCAAAAGCAGGAACAAACGAATACATATTGACAGCAACTTCGGCCTTATCTTGTATAAGTAAAGATACCATAACAATTGATGTTTTAAGCCGATACATCCAAAGTGATACGGTTATTATTTGTAATGGAGATTCGCTTTTTTGGAATGGACAGTGGAGAAGACCTACACAAAGTTATTCTTATAAGTCCACTTCTCCATTAGCCTGTGACTCCTTGTTCAATTTGCAGCTAAAAGAATTTCCGGTTGTCCCATTTGAGTTGGGCAATAATAGAAAACAATGTGAAGGAGACATAATAAACTTTAATAGAAATGGATTGGCCTCCGGAATTTGGAGATCTAATATAGCAATAAATTGTGACAGTTGTCAAGAGATTCAAATCAAGTGTACTAAAAATCAGTGGTTGGTTTTTGAGGGATTGGATACGAACCATTGTCCAATCTTTGATAGTATTAATCTTGAGGTAAGTCCTGTATTTTACAAAATCAACGAATATATTTTGTGTCCCGGTGATAGTATCTTATTGAATCAAAAATGGTATTCCTCTCCTACAGAGCAAGAAATCAAATTGAAATCTCAGGCTCAATGTGACAGTATATTGTATACCAAAATTAGCTTTTACACTCCAATACAATTCAATACCCCGGACACTATCTATGCTTTTTTAAATGAAAAGATTCTCATCAATTATTTTTTGAGTAATCAGCTGAGTAAAATTGAGTGGAGTGGTGATTTTGTCTTTTCTTGTACTTTATGTTTGGAGACAGAATGTATAGTTGATCAGGAAGGTCGCATCCATGTTGTGACGACAGATATCAACGGATGTAAACAGGAATTTGATTTAGTAGTCAAGCTAAAACAAGACGAACAAGAAGTCTATATTCCAAATATTTTCTCTCCAAATGGTGATCAGTTGAATGATTTTTTAGATATCAAGTCCGGAGATCAGGATGCTACCATAGAGTACTTGAGGATTTTTGACCGTTGGGGCGAGCTTGTTGATGAAAGCAAGAACATTTATGTAAGGGATTATATGGGCTGGGATGGAAGATTTAGAAATCAAGCCTGTCTTCCGGCTGTGTATGTTCTTGATGCTGTTTTTAGTTTAAGGTCCGGAAAGAAAATTCATATAACGACTGATATTCAGTTGATTAGGTAAGGAACAAGTTTATTTCAATGTACTTTCTTCAACATGGGAAAAGGCTGAAAAAGAAATAATTTAGTCCATTAGAGCTTACTAAGTTACTGAGCTTTATCCGGTTATTCACTTGCTGTTAGCTTCAAAAATTTTGAGTTTATTAAGATTTGGCCCATACAAAAGGCTATTTTTCAGGGATATGGGTTTCAAAACTTGAATTAAAAATATAAGATTTGCTTTTGAATTTTTCAAATTAATTTATCTTTGCGCTCCCAAGCACTGACCTATGGTGTAACGGTAGCACACCGGATTTTGATTCCGTTTGTTAAGGTTCGAATCCTTATAGGTCAACTGGTTTTAGGCTGAACTTTTGTTCGGCCTTTTTTATGCCCCGCCCATTGGCTTTCAGCTGCAAACCTAAGCCCGATAGCAATGGAAAGTCCTTGATGAATGGAATGAATCAAGGGCTTGAAATGGATTGCGAGACTAAAGCCAAAATAAAATGAACTCAATTTGCACTTCCTTCCGGCTTTCTTCTTATTCTGCCTTGATTCTTGCAAGACCCGTTTTTGCCTTTTGGTGGAGAGACCTTTGGTATTGATCAGGTTTGCTGTCCAAAACTGCATTGTAATAATCGCGAGCTTTGGCCCATCGATTTTGTTCTTCCATAATCTGTCCTGAATACAACTTTGCAGCACAGGACATGAAGGACGTGGAATTGATATCAAAACGGATGGCATCCTCAAAATAGAGGATTGCCTCATCGTACTGCTTGGTAAATTGGCAAATTCTGCCCGTTCTGTAGGCAGCTTCGAGTCTCAGATCCGTTTTTTTATAATATTCATCAATCTTGGGAATCAACAAATTGTAGGCTTGTCGAGCATAGGAACCATCGCATAGTAAACGAGCCTTAAGCAACAAAAGGTCCGGTGGATGGTCGGATCGACTCTCGATCTGAGCTTGCTTGTCTTCGTCGGTCAGAGTGTTACCGAGCCTTTGACAAAGATTCATGTATTCTTTATACTGTTTGGATTGATTAAACAAGATTGAGTGCCAGGCTAATTTTTGGTAGCTTTCTTTTATATAGCTGTTGCCCTTGAATTGGTGAAGATAGTTTTTAAAATATTTATCGGCTACAGGGTCGAGTTTTTGAAGTTTTATAAGGCCCAATAAAAATTGAAAAAATGGAATTTTTACTTTCATTTCTTCAGGCAGAGATTCTATGGCATTGAGGGCTGCATCATTATAGGAAGCTTTCATTGCCAGTCTTGCAAGAACCAAAGAAATTAAGGGATTCGGGTCTTCCTGTTCTATTACTTTTTGCCAATTTCTATAGGCAGCAAGAGGTTTGTTTTCTAAATAAGAAAGGATGAAACTTAATGCTGCATTGGCTTCCAGCTGATAAATCTGAGACTCAGAATTGCTTTGTTGTAGAAAGTGATTAAGCTCTGACTTTCCCAATTGCATTGAGCCTGACAAGCCAATGAGTTTTGTAGCCCAACTGAATCCTGCGGGAATAGTACTCAACAAACAATGAATAATTCCCAATGATTTATAGGTAAAAATAAAATTGGGGAATTGGGATTTATTGCTTTCCAACTTTTCAAAAGCGGATCTTATATTTTGAAATGCAGCTAACTGATCATCATTCTTTAAATAAATAAGCGCCCATTGCAGTTGGATTTCTGCAATCAAATAGTTTTTCCACTCTTGCGGGATGGCAGCTCGTTGAAGTTGATTAATTCTTGTTTTGCCTAAATTTTTTTTGGACAGAAACTCTTGTTTGTTTTCGTTTATAAACAGGCTAAAGAAATCTGCATAATTATCCAATAATATGAGGCAGGCATTTTCTTGAAGATTAGGATTTGCGGCCTTGGACTGTTCATATTTTTTGAGATCCAAGTTAATAATCTGTTTGTATAGGGCTTGTATGGCCGGATCAAATCCTACTTTATTCTGCGTGTATGCAGCTAAAATAAAACTAAAATAAATGAGAAAGCTTAAGGAATATGGTCGAGAAAATAGTATAGAGATCCTTTTCAACAAAGACTATCCTTCTACTTCATGGATCTGGTCGTCTACCAATACTCTTCCGCAGTGTTCGCAGGCAATAATTTTCTTGCGCAATCCGATTTCAAGTTGTACTTGAGGTGGAGTTTGATTGAAGCATCCTCCACAGGCATTACGCTTCACCATTACGACAGCTAGACCATTACGGTAGCGCTTGCGAATGGTGTCATAAGCATGGAGCAATCGCTCTTCTATTTTTTTGCGACTTTTTTCTGATTTTGAAACTAGGGTTGCCTCTTCTTTATCTGTTTTCTCTAAGATTTTGGATAATTCCTCTTTTTTTTCATCGAGTTCAGCCTTTTTTGCAGCGATTTTCTCGTTAACTGCTTCCAAGGTGGTCTTTTTTGCTTTAACCTGTTCAGTGATTTCTTTCATTTTCTTTTCAGAAAGCTGAATTTCCAATCTTTGGAGGTTGATTTCTTTATTTAAAGCGTCGTATTCTCTATTGTTTTTGACACCGTCCAGCTGCTTTTCATATTTTTTAATTGCATCTTCTGCAGCTTTAATATTGGATTTATGGTTGGAATGTTCTCCATCCAATTCTTTTTTTGAGGTCTCCAACTTATTTACTCTAGTGTTCAAACCGCTTATTTCATCTTCAAGGTCGCTTACGATAATAGGAAGCTCTCCTTTGACGACATGGATTTGATCAATCTCGGAATCAATGGTTTGAAGCTCATACAACTGCTTCAATTTCAAGCCAATAGGCACTTCAGAGGTCGCTTTTGCTTTTGCCATAAACTAATAATATTGTACAGGATTTGTAATCGTTTTCGTACAATGGGTTGCAAAGGTACGAAAATTTTGCGAAACTAACTCAAATAAATGTTGTATAGTATAAAATTCACTTTCATAGTGGCCTATATCAACAATCATGATTTTGTCATTGGCTTCAAAAAATTCATGATACTTGAAATCTGCACTTAGATACAGATCTGCTCCGGATCTAATGGCCTGCGGGACCAAAAAGGAGCCGGATCCACCACAGAGAGCAACGGTTTGGATTTTGTCTTTTAGCCTGCGAGTATGTCTCAGATAGGGCATATTAAACTTAGCTTTTATTAGGTCTAACACTTCGTCCAACTCTATGGCTTGGGCAAATCTACCTACAATCCCTGCTCCTTCCACTGGATTGTCAGGATGTTTTGGAGCTAAGATTTTGATTTGCTCAAGACCTAAAACCTGAGCGATTTTTCCATTAACTCCTTGATGGAGAATATTGTCAAGGTTGGTATGAATTGCATACAGAGCTATTTCGTTTCTGATCGCCGAGATTATGGAACGATCTACATAATAAGATGGGCTTATTTTTTTTAGCCCTCGAAAAATGATGGGGTGATGACTCACTACAACATTACAGCCCAATGACTTTGCCTCATTGACCACTTCCTCTGTAGCATCCAGCGAAAATAAGACTCCTGTGATTTCATCATTTGGAGAGCCGTAAATTAAGCCTGCATTGTCATAAGATTCCTGAAGCTCAAGGGGTGCTATCTGTTCCAGAAATGAGCATAGTTCGTGTATTTTACTCATGGCTGTTTTTGATTTTTCTAAAGATTGCACAAAGTACGAATTTCCAGGCACTTCGTTTTAGATTTTCTTTGTCGAGGGAACTATGACTGTCAGGGCTTTATTCAAAATTTCGAAATGAAGGTGCTGTGTCTTCCCTTTAAATTCTCCATCAACATGAAACTCGACCATTCTGTCCAGCTTGATCTGTGCAGAGTGTAAAGAGCGAATTTGGGTAAGTTTGGATTTATGAAACGAGCGGCCAAAAACACGATAAAACATTGAAGGAAGCTGATGGGATTTGGGTTTTGTCAAACATACAACTTCTGCCATTCCGTCGCATACTGAAGAAAGAGGTGAGATTATGGCTTTGTTTCCAAGTTGTGAAGAATTGGCTACTTCCAGGCTCAACAACTGTTCAAATTGCTCTCCGTTAATATCACATTGAAACGCCGGATATTTTTTGAAATGCTTCAGGCCGAGATTTAGGTAAGAGGCAAATCCCCGTTTCCCATTCTTGCCAAAATGCTCTGCCACAAACCCATCAAATCCTAAACCTGCGGTGTTACAAGAAATATCAGTATTGACTCTGATAAGGTCAATTTGTTTAAGATTATGCTGTTGTATTGTCACCAGGGCTTTATTTACGGATTTGGAAATCCCCAAGTGGCCGGCAAGCCCATTTCCGGAGCCGCAAGGAAGGATTCCAACAGGGATGGAGCTTCCCATCATTGCTCTTGCCACTTCGTTTACTGTCCCGTCTCCACCTACTGCCACTACTGCCTTTGGATTTTCTTTTATACTTTCCTGAGCAAGCTCAAAAGCGTGATTTTTATACTTGGTAACCATAAGCTTTTTATCCCGAATCAAATCAAAAGCTTCAATATGCTTAAGCAATTGATGAGCCTTTGCAGAACCGGAGGTAGGATTTATTATGAAAACTGTTTGGATATTCTGAATTTTTGAACAAAGATAAGATTTAGCCCATCAAAGAAATTTGGGCACGAAGTTTTGAGAAAATTTTAACCTTTTTGGGTTTGCAAATTGAATTTATTTAAAAATCCAATGACTGATCGTTAACGCAAATGGATCCATTAGCTCCAGAGCTGTAAAATATAAATTTGTGTAGCTTATTATACTCAGAAACGAGCTAAAAGCTCCACTCCTCGCCGAGGTCTTTCACCTGAACATTTTTTTTCCATTGGAGGCGCTTTTTTTGCCTTTCCCAAATAGCTTTTGCCAATAAGGTAGCCAATCCAGATTCTGAGGAGGTAGAAAGAATTTGCTTAAGTTCTTGCTCTTCCACATCCAATCTATACATATATGAAAACAAAAGTGCCGGATCTTTATCTAACAATTCTTGAACTCTGTTTTCGATTTCAGATAGAACAGAAGCCTCATCCCTCTGATCAATTTTTACCAATTCACTTAACTCCATAAATAATGAACAATTTTTGAGAAAGTAAAATTTCACTATCTCAATCATTGTTTATTATATCTAAATAGTCAACTTACTGTCAAAACGATATATATTTAAATAAAATCAATATTATCTATGAAAAGATCCGGCTTGCAAAGAAATCGACAGTTTATTGAATGAGATTTCTAAGCTTTTTATACCTTTGCGCACCTAAATCGCAAGGCGTGGTAGCTCAGCTGGTCAGAGCGTGCGATTCATAATCGCAAGGTCGGGAGTTCAAGCCTCCCCCACGCTACCAAAAAGGATGTCTAAATAGACGTCCTTTTATTTTTTTGTAGAGTTATCTTTGCATCTATAGAACTGAACAAAATGGTTATAGCTTTTGAAGGTATTGATGGAAGTGGCAAGAGCACTCAGGCTCAAAAATTGGCCCAACGCCTTCAAGATTTAGGCAAAATTGTTCATCTCACCCAAGAGCCTACTCAAAATCCTTTAGGAAAAATGATCAGAAACCAGTTTGCCCATCCGGACTGTGCAAGCCAAGAAATAATCGCAGGTCTTTTTGTTGCCGACAGGCTAGATCATATTTTTAATAAGGACTACGGAATGAAAAAACACAGTGAAGAGGGAGCAATAGTTGTTACTGACCGTTATTACATTTCATCTTATGCCTATCAGGCAGTGTATATGCCTTTGGATTGGTTGATGATGGCCAACTCTTATGCAGCACAATCATTGCCGGCAGATCTTCACCTGTTTATTGATGTTGAGCCTGACATTGCATTATCCAGAATAAATGCCAATAGAAGTAATGTGGATCTTTATGAAACCAAAGAAATGTTACTCAAGGTAAGAGCAAATTATCTCACGGCTTTTGAATTATTGAAAAATAAGGAGAAGATAATATTTATTGATGGAAATCAAAGTCAAGATCTGGTTGGAGAGCAGGTTCTGAATCAGGTTTTGCAATTCATCAAGAGTAAGAATAAAATTCAGCCTTAAAACCCATTTACATCAGGGCCTTCTGATCGCATAGATCAGTTCATCATGAAGCTCGCCATACTTGATAATATTTTTTGAAATCCTTGCTTCTAAAACAAATCCACATTTCTCCAAGACTCGTTGTGATCCTGTATTCGAGCCAAAAGGTCTTGCAAACAATCTATGCAATTCGGTATTGTCCCACGCATATCGGATCATGAGTTGTACAGCTTGACTCATAATGCCCTTGCCCCAAAATTCCTCTGCCAGCCAATAACCCAATTCGCCATTGATAGAAAAGATATCTGTCTGAGGATGCAGTCCTATTCCGCCGATGGCTTCCTGATTATAGTCTATGGCAAAGATCATCGCTGCTTGAGCTCTCTCAATAAATCGAATTCCGTCGGTCTCTGTATATGGATAGGGAAAAACATTAGTAAGGTTTTTTGCTATCTCAGGATTATTAGCATATTTTACCAATGATGTGAGATCAGATTTTTCCCATTTTCTTAAGCTTATATTCATCAGGAAAGTAATTTTATAAGACCATCAATTGTTAGTCGTTCTTGATTGCCTGTTTTTTGATTTTTTACATTATACATCTTCTCGTTGCGCTCAGTTTCTCCTATGATGATTACATATTCTGCACCGAGAGCCTCTGCATGGGCAAATTGTTTTTTCATTTTACTCAGCTCCGGATAAATTTCCACTGCTATTTTATTTGACCTTAAATGTGTAGCCACAATCATTGCCTCCTCCAAGCTCAATTCATCCAGACTGAGGATCATCGCTTTGACGGTATTATCCAAATAGTCAGGCCAAACATTTGCTTCTTCCAAAACATCATAAATTCTATCTGCACCAAATGAAATTCCTACACCCGACACTCCCTTGAGACCAAAAACACCGGTGAGATTATCATAACGACCGCCGCCGCCAAGGCTGCCCATTTTAGCTTGAGTAGGAACGACCTCAAAAATGCAACCCGTGTAATAGGATAGGCCTCGAGCCAATGATGGGTCAAAAACAAGCTCATTCTTAAATGAATAAGATTTCAAAAAATGAAATACCTTCTGCAACTCTTCTGTAGCCCGTATGGCATGATCATTAAATTGATAGTCTTCTATTTTTTTCTTTTCTATTTGATTTAAGATCCAACTGCATTGGTCAGGATTCAAGCCCAAATTATACAATACATTCCTAACTCCATCCTGCCCAATTTTATCTAATTTATCAAGAATTGCTGTTATCTGTATAAATTGATCTTGTGCTTGAACCTGCACAGCCAATCCTTCTAAAATGGCTCTATGGTTAATTAATATTTTTACCGGCAATCCAAGTTGGGCAAACACCATATCATAAATCTGCATCAACTCTGCTTCATAGACCAAACTATTGGAGCCCACAACATCTGCATCGCATTGATAAAACTCACGATATCTTCCTCTTTGTGGTCTGTCTGCTCTCCAGACAGGTTGAATTTGAAATCTTTTAAACGGAAAAGAAATAAGATGTTGATTCATTGCAACCACGCGAGCAAAAGGAACTGTCAAATCATATCTCAGTCCTTTTTCAGAAATCTTCTTCAATAAGTTTTGACTGCTTGCTGTCTGAAGCTCTTCCGAACTGCAATCTTTGAGATAGTCTCCACTGTTTAAAATTTTGAATAATAGCTTATCGCCCTCTTCTCCATATTTTCCCATCAACGTATCCAGTTGCTCCATTGCCGGTGTTTCTAGAGCTTGATATCCGAATAAACTGAACACTTCCCTGATGGTACTAAAAATATAGTTGCGTTTTCTCACTTGCTCAGGTAAAAAATCTCTTGTTCCTTTGGCGAGACCTGCCTTCATGGTAAATTAAATTTCTATAAAAATAAAAATAAGCTCAAAATGTTCCTAATTTCTTTTTTTATAGAAATTTCCTTTAAAAACCATCCGGAATTTGAAAAAAATATTTCATCATTAAATGCTGCAATTCAATACATTATGAAATTATAAAAAATAATATTAAAGTTTTTTTGCGAAAAACTTGCTTTTTAATTTAAGCGAATTTTATATTTGTCACGAAATTTAGGGTGTTCTCATAGTGTTATTATTAAGGGGGAAAGGTCGCTCGGATCTTTCCCCTCTTTTTTTTGGAGAATTTTGCAGCTTATTTTCCTATAAAAAAATTTGTGTTCTCAGCTCAGAAGATTGTATTAATTTTATACAAAGAATTCATTAGGCACAAAATTTAACATCAATTGATGAGACCATTTTATCAAACCATACTTTCTTATTGTTCCGGATTAATAGATGCTGTATTAAGCGTACTTTATCCTTCCATCTGTCTAAGCTGTGACAGAAAAGTTTCCGGAGAGAATGAACTTTTTTGTGTTCATTGTTCATACCAAGTAGAGCCGACGGACTTATTCTTACATGAAGAAAATAGTTTTACTCAGCAGTTTAAGTTAAGAGTGGACATAGAACGAGCAGCAGCATTATACTATTACCATAAAGCAGGTCGAATCAAAGATATGATGGAACTGCTTAAGTATAAAGGCAGATCCGATATTGGCATAAGGTTGGGATTGCACTTCGGGCCCCTATTGCAACAATCCCATTTTCTTGATACAATTGATGGAATAATTCCGGTTCCGTTGCACGAAAAAAAACGAGCATTAAGAGGCTATAATCAGAGTGAATTATTTGCTCAAGGCTTGTCTGATGCTTGTTCCATCCCCGTATTCAATAACGTTTTGAAACGCATCAAAGAAACCAAAACACAAACCGAAAAGGACAGAAAGGATAGACTCGAATCCATGCGATCCTCTTTCCAATTAGTCCAGATAAAACAAGCTCAAGGCAAACATTTATTAGTCGTAGATGACATCATGACCACAGGTGCCACACTGGAAGCCTGTGCTATGGAATTGATGAAAATTCCCGGTGTTAAAATTAGTTTTCTCACTATAGCCATTGGAGAATAAAAATACCTCCACGAAGAATAAATTATTTACACACTTAAGACCGATGAATGGAGTAAGACCAATTACGATGCTACAATACACTAAAAATTCATTTGTAGCTTACCAAACCAATTCTCTCATTAATCCTTCGCCATTCACTTTGCATTTATAAATTTCTTCTTCCCTTCGGGTGATGAAGAGCCAAAGAAAATCATCTTCATCGAAAGCTAAAATTTTCCTTATTTTTGCTGTAATCAGACTTCAATGATTAAAAATCAATTTGTTTCACTTGCAACCAAAAATGCAATCATATATATATTGCTCATTTTATGTTCCGCATTCGCATTATCCTATCTTTATTATAAACAAAGCGCCAACATCATCCTTGAATCCGCCAAAGATGGACTCAAACAAAAATCGGATCTCATAGATACCAGATTCAATTCGTACATTCAAGACATCTCACAAGACCTACTTTATTTATCGCAAAGTAATTTGCTCCAGCAATACATTGAAAGCTCTCATCCCGAGGACAAAATAAAATTAGAGCAAGACTATTTTTCGTTTTTAACATCAAAAACCTATTACTCACAGATAAGGATAATAAAAAATGACAGTGTGGGTCAAGAATTAGTAAGGTTGATAAGAGACAAGCACAACATTCATATTGCCATGGAGTCTGAGCTCCAAACTAAAGGATCTTATGAATATTTTCAAAAGGCAATACGGTTAGCTGAAGGTAAAATCTATTTTTCTGAAATCAATCTTAATAAAGAATATTTTAAAATATCCTATCCTTTAACGCCTACTTTGCGAGCAGCTACTCCGATATTTTATAAGGGTAAAGTCAACTGTGTTTTGGTCTTCAACATATCTTTAATTCATTTGATCCATGAACTCAATCAATTGATTGGACAAGATCAAAGTTTGTATTTGATGAATGCCAATGGAGAGTTTATTTTCCATAAGGATACAACCAAATGGTTTGCCTCTGAGCTTCGGCATGAAGCCAATGCAGATTCAGAGTTTAATATCAAATTGGTCAATGAGGCTAAAACTTTACACGAAGAATTTTTCACTCTGCAAGATCAATTCCTATTCATTAAATCTATTGCCTATCCCGGGCCAAATCAGCAAATTTTACTTGGCATTCAACAATCTCAAAATCAAATTTTAAGCTTATTCAGAAGCTGGAAATTAACCGTTGGTGGTTTGGCCTTTTTGGTAGCCGGATTATGTACTTTGATCGCTTTGTTTTGGCTTAGAAAGCAAAGCCAAGATTTGAAAAACATGACTAAGAGTCTGTTAGAATTTCCGCAAAAGATGCAATTTAATCATCTTCCCATAAAGAGAAATGATGAGATTGGATTGCTCGCAGACAGTATCGTTCAAGTGTCGACAGAATTAAAACAGAATATTGACAAGCTAGATAAAGAGCGGATAAAGGCAGAAAAAGCTTTTAAAGAAAAAGAAGAATTTCTTGACAATATGAGTCATGAAATTCGCAATCCATTACAGTCCATTTCTGCTATGGTCAGTTTGTTGGATGGAAACTCACCGCGAGAAGATCAAAAACCAATGATCGAGAATTTGAAATTCAGTTCTGATCATCTGCAAGGATTGGTGAGTGATATTTTGGATTTTTCGAAACTAAGAGAAGGTAAAATTAAACTTAAAAATCATCCCATTGATCTCAAAGCGCTGATTACAAAAATTGTAAAAGCCCAGCAGTTTGAAGCCAACTTAAAAAAAATAGAGTTGAGCACAACGATGGATGTAAAAGAGCAATGGGTGATATTGGATGAAATCCGGCTGCATCAAATCATGAGTAATTTGCTCTCTAATGCCATCAAGTTTACACCTGATCATGGCAAAGTTTCCATCGCAATAAAAGAAAAAGAGCCTCCAATCGAAGCCCACGCCACTAGGCAAATTGAATTTTCGGTTTGTGATACCGGCATAGGAATCTTATCTGAAAACTACGACAAAATTTTGAGACGATTTCATCAAGAGGACAGACAAGACATCCTCCAAGGAGAATCCGGTGCCGGACTTGGTTTGTCTATTGTTACTGAGCTTCTCAATTTATATGGTAGTGAACTCAGGCTTGAATCCAAACTAAATCAAGGTTCATGTTTTAGTTTTAGCTTGAACTTAAAAGCGAATTCAACATCTACCGTATCCAATTATCAACACGCAGCATCAGAAAACCGTTTATTGATCATTGAAGATGATCCCCAAATAGTACATCTTTTAGAAACTGCATTTCAAGATTTTAAAATTCAGAGTTTTCGAGATTTCTCCTCCATCGAAGGTCAAAGTTTTAATGAAAAGTTTGATTTCATTATTACAGATTATTGGATAGGAAGCATCAAGCTGAATTCGGAAATTATTAAACGACTCAAAACTCATTTAAAATCAAATGGCTCGCTCATCCTTCTAACCGGAAATTACAAAATAGAGAATGAGGCTTTTTCAGATTCTTTAGATCATATTCTTTACAAACCTGTAAATCTTGAAACCCTTAAAAAGCTTCTCATCCGACCTGAATATTCTTCCCAACTCGTTGCAGATTTTAGTCAATTGTATAACGATTATGATGATCAAAAAGAGTTAGTAAAATCTGCTCTCCATATTTTGATTCAAGAATGGAAAGCAGCTTCCGGAAATTTTGAAAAAGCTATTTTCAATTCCAATCAAGAAGAACTGAATGCCGTAATTCATAAATTAGCCAATAGTCTGAGAAGATTGAAGCTTCAACAATTAGAAATTAAATGGCAAGGGATCACATTAACGCATTGTACTGAAGAAGAAAAACAAATCCTCCATTCCGAAACCCAACAAGATTTTGCCACTCAACTGCGCTATTTCGAAAACGAATTTGCCCGTCTGTAAGTAAATTTCGAAAAACTTTCTAAACTCAAAAGTTTTCAAATTGTTAGAACTGCCAAAACTAGAAAAAAAGAAAGATGATGTTCCGAATGTTTGCACTTAGTTTACTTTGCCTTGCTGTAATTTCTTCATGCAGTAGTTTAAAACCCAAAGAAAGAAAGAGCCCGATAGACGGCTCTTCGGATATCTACATTCCTGATACTGCCGGCAAAGTCGCAAAAGTTGTTTTTGATTCCAGTTGGTATGACTTTGGAACAGTGATGGAGGGAGATCCACTGAAAAGGGAAATTTGGTTTACGAATGTTGGACCCGGAGACTTATTGATCGAGTTGATGACTGCCTGCGAGTGCACTACCTTAGACTATACTAGATTGCCTGTTCGCAAAGGACAAAGAAGTAAAATTTCTATCTCTTATAACAGCGTAGGAAAAGAAGGCAAACAGACAGTAGATTTGGACATGATTGCCAATACAGATCCTATAGTTACTACTGCCAAATTCAAACTTTTTGTAGTAAAGAAAGATCAAAACAAATAAAATTCGGTTCTGCCATACAATAAAGTAATGCCTCTTGCTGTTTTACAAAGGATACAACTTTTATTCACACAGTAAAGCCGCCTATGGTAGATACATTTACATTAAATCAGTTAGTCCGATATACTTACAGAGAATGCAGTTCTGCAGAAAACGAAATGATTCAGGAAATGGCCCAAGAAGACTTGGACATTCAAGATGAAATCAAGGAACTGAAAACGGCCATGAGGAATCTTCCCAAAGCCTTGTTTTCGGCCAAAGCCCGTACCCTACAAAATATATTGGACTATAGTAAAAAGTAATTTTTGCTTCTAATGGATTGTCGTATTGATTTAAAATTGTCAGATCCATTTAGGTCAAAACCAAGGTATTCATTTTAGTTAAATGGATATCTTGGTTTTCTTTTTTATAAGCTATACTGTGTCCTATCTCGCATTTTCTCAATCAGCAGAACCAAATCTTTGAAGTGCTCAAAACTGCCGGGTTAATCTTTGCCGCTTAAATTGAGATTACCGGAAAGAATACACAGTTTTTATAAAAAGAATTTTCTTTAGCCAAATAAATAATTCATTTCATTGATTCGACAAAACAACCTTCGTTCTATTCGAATGAAAGTTTATCCGGCTTATTGCAACAAGCTAAAGCTGAGTAGTGAACCCAATAATGATTCAAGATTGGATCGAATGCGATATTTCGGCTAAATAGATTTCTTTATTGGAGGACCATTTCGCTTTCTTCCATCATTTTTCTGATGTTGATCAAAGCATATCTCATACGACCCAATGCAGTATTGATACTTACCCTGGTAATCGCTGCAATATCTTTGAAACTAAGGTCTGCGTAATGTCTGAGAACGACTACTTCACGCTGTTCTTGCGGTAGCTGATCTACAAGCTGGCGAATCTTAGAATGAGTGTCGCTCTTGATCATTTCTTCTTCGCGATTGTCGTCCGGAAGTTCAAGGATATCAAAGATGTCAAACTCATCTGTACTGTTTACTTTGCTCACCTTTCTGCCTCTTCTAAATTGATCTACACACATGTTATAGGCTATTCGAGTTGCCCATTGAGAAAACTTTCCCTCATGGTTATAGCTACCCTTCCTAAGAGTATCAATAATTTTAATAAAAACATCTTGAAACAAATCTTCGGCCAGCTCTCTGTCTTTGACAAAGAGATAAATAGAAGTGTAAATTTTTTGCTGATGACGCTGAAGTAGGATCTCAAAGGCTTTTTCATTGCCCGATAAGTAGAGATCAATCAAAGCCTGATCGTTTAAATGTGATACTTGCATACCCTAAAGTTTTAACAGTCTTAAAAAAATAGTGTAGAAGTATTTACTCGATAAGCTTAATTTAAAAGTTTAATTTAATGATCTTTACCTAATGGTTTTGTTGCACAAAAACCTGATTTTAATAGGCATGCAGCAAAACTTAGACCAAAGATAAAACAAAAAGCTAAAAAATTCAAGAAATTTTTTAAAAAAATTTCATATTTCAATAACAAAAGGCTTTTGGCAAAGCTCTCCTTGCTGCGTATCTTGTGCCTTCTTCGCAAAAACATGATAAAACAATCATCAAAATCCTCAATTTCGGTCGGCCAAAGTCCATCGTCTCAGGCTCAAATGATAGAAATCAAGGGTGCGAGATCCAATAATTTAAAAAACTTGGATCTAAGTATTCCCAAATTTCAACTGCTTGTGGTAACCGGGGTTTCTGGCTCCGGCAAGTCTTCCCTGATCATTGATACTCTTTATGCTGAAGGCCAAAGAAGGTATGTAGAAAGTTTGTCAGCTTATGCTCGTCAATTTCTCAACCGAATGAAAAAGCCCGATGTAGATTATATCAAAGGCCTTTGTCCCGCTATTGCCATTCAGCAAAAAGTCATCTCTTCTAATGCCAGATCCACAGTTGGATCCCTGACGGAGATCTACGATTATTTAAGGCTATTGTTTGCCAAAGTAGGTCATACTTATTCTCCCATTTCAGGCAAAGAGGTCAAAAAACATGAGGTAAAAGATGTAGTGGATTATATTCTTGGCTGTCCGGAAGATTCAAGAATGTACCTGGGTTTTCCTATTTGGTCCAAAGAATCCAATCGATCTCTCAAACAAGAGATTGATTTTCTTATCCAAAAAGGATTTACTAGAATTTATCTCAAAAATAAGCTATTCACCTTAGAAGAAGCATTGGAGCTCAAAGAAATCAAAAATGTCCAAGTTTCTGATTCCAAGGTGAAGCAGTATTATGTCATTGTAGATCGTTGGGTCCTTAAGCATCCCACAGATCTAGAGTTTTCAAAGAGAGTAGCCGATTCGGTGCAAACCTGCTTTAGTGAAAGCCATGGGGACTGCGTGCTCATTATTGAGGGTGGGAGTACCAAAGAATTTTCATCTCGATTTGAGGCAGATGGAATGGTCTTTCCCGAGCCAAGTGCTGCTTTATTCAATTATAATAACTCCTTTGGGGCCTGCCCGGTCTGTGAAGGTTACGGAAGAATATTGGGCATTGACGAAAATAAAGTCATCCCTAATCCCAATAAATCGGTTTATGATGGAGCTGTTGCTTGTTGGAAAGATGAAAAATGGTCGGATTGGATGATGCCCTTTTTTAAGGAGGCGCACAAATTGGAGTTTCCTGTTCATAAACCTTACCATCAACTCACAGCTAAACAAAAGGAAATATTATGGGATGGTTTTGGAGCTTATAGAGGCATTCATGCTTATTTCAGAGAACTGGAGACACAATCCTACAAAATTCAAAATAGAATCAGCCTTGCTCGGTTCCGTGGCAAAACCAGTTGCCATCATTGCAAAGGAAGCAGGCTCCGCAGAGAGGCTCTATATATACAAGTTGACAGAAAAACATTTTTGGATCTGATGTATTGTCCGGTGGATGAATTATTAGACTTCTTCCAACGCATTAAACTAAGTCCCTACGACAGACAAATTGCAGATCGAATTTTGACAGAAATTAAAAATAGGCTTGAAGTTCTCAATCGAATTGGACTTTCTTATCTCCATCTTGATAGATTGGCCAACACATTGAGCGGCGGAGAATCTCAGCGTATCCATCTCACCAGAACTTTAGGATCCAATCTTACTGCCTCCTTATATATTTTAGATGAGCCAAGTATAGGACTCCATCCCAAGGATACCGGACAACTCGTCTCCGCTCTACAAGGGCTTCGAGATTTGGGCAATACCGTAATTGTCATAGAACATGAAGAAGAAGTCATTCGTCAAGCCGATTCAATTTTAGAAATTGGACCCGGTGCAGGATTGCATGGAGGGCAGCTTATTTACAATGGACCCTATAAGCAGTTTATAGAAAGGCAAGACCTGCTCACCTCAGCTTACCTCAACGGCAAAGAGGAGATCCCGGTTCCTCACAACAGGAGAATGCCAATAGATTTTCTTCTCCTGTCTAATGCTCATTTACATAATTTACAAAATCTAGAAGTTAAAATCCCCTTGCAGGCATTGACGGGAGTTAGCGGTGTATCCGGCTCAGGCAAGACCACGCTGGTAAAACATTTATTTTATCCTATTCTGAGGACCCTCATAGAAGATGCAGTTCCGGATGAGAATTTGGTTTCTGTTACTTTACAAGGTCCATTCAAAAAAATAAAAGCGATAGAATTGGTCTCGCAACAAGGTATAGGACGTTCATCAAGATCCAATCCTGCTACTTATGTAAAAGCTTATGACGAGATCAGAGATTTGTTCAAGTCACAACAATTATCCAAAATCAGAGGCTACAGCCCCAAGCATTTTTCTTTCAATGTCGAAGGAGGCCGCTGCGAAGCCTGTAAGGGAGAAGGCGAGATTGTCGTAGAAATGCAGTTCCTCGCCGATGTCAATCTCCTTTGTGAAGATTGCAATGGCAAGAGATTCAAAAACGAAATATTGGAAGTCCAGTACAAAGGCAAAAATATATATGAAGTGTTGCAGATGAGTATTGAAGAAGCTTTGGATTTTTTTTACGATCAACGAGCTATTGTAAAAAAATTACAACCATTGGCCGATATTGGACTTTCTTACCTGCAACTTGGTCAATCCAGCTCCACGCTGTCCGGAGGAGAAGCTCAGAGGCTCAAACTGGCCTATTACTTGGGCTTGGAAGATCATGCAGACCATGTTTTTTTCATTTTTGACGAGCCCACAACGGGTTTGCATTTTGATGATATAAAAAAATTGCTCAAAGCACTGCATGCCCTGGTGGAGAAAGGTCACAGCGTTCTAGTTATCGAGCACAACATGGACGTACTCAAGTCTGTAGACTGGCTCATAGACCTAGGACCGGATGGAGGCAAACATGGCGGAAAGTTGATGTATCAAGGCCTTCCCGAAGGGATCCTCAAAGTAAAAAATTCATATACAGCGCAATACCTTAAAAACAAGCTAAAGTCTAAATAAAAACGGAATTGGAGGAGAAGCATGTTCGATGCGATTGGACGAGTCCTGAGTCCCGCTATCCGCTACAAGTCAGCACTCATCTTATTCGTGCAGACTTTCCGCTCCTATCGGGTCTAGGTTTGCGTATTTAGGTCTCACATCTTGGCCTGTGAATAGGGACAGTCCGCTTTGGAATTTGGAGGTAGTCAAATAACAAATAATCGGCAGCCTCAGCCGGAGAGGAAAAATTAGAATAGGATGTGAATAGAAGTTTTAAGAACAGAGTATATTGTATAAAAGAAAAAAGTCATGCATTGCAATTAAAAACAATCCATGACTTTTTATTTGAAGAGTGGAGGATAAGAGATTCGAACTCTTGACCCCCTGCGTGCAAGGCAGGTGCTCTAGCCAGCTGAGCTAATCCCCCGAGTAAAACAGAACACAGAATTCTCAAAAACATTTATTGAGAAAAGACTCTGTGTAGAGAGCTAATTTTTTAACATTGGGTCTGCAAAAATAAAACTAATTCACAATCCCGCAAGCTAAAATTTTATTGTAGTCCCGCCCAGATTTGAACTGGGGACCTCTACATTATCAGTGTAGCGCTCTAACCAACTGAGCTACGAGACTGTGCAATGACAGGGCAAGCGAGAAAAGCAGAAAAAGATAAAAATTGGACGAATCTCTCAAATCAATCTAGAAAAACAAAGACATGGCTTTGTTAAAAAAAATATTTGAATTCCTTATGGACTAAACCTAGTCCGGGAATCTCTTAAAAGGAGGTATTCCA
>DEQQ01000052.1:43922-72147 GCA_002360455.1 Saprospiraceae bacterium UBA3362 | reverse complement strand
AATGTCCAAAAACAAGATGGGCTGTTTGTAAACACTGCGAAGCAACAAAAAGAAAAAACGGATTGAAATCGGATGAAGAACTTCAGAGTTATTTGATCACTCAAATGGATCTTTATCTAAGCCGAAAAGGAAAAAAATTGATAGGATGGGATGAAATTTTGGAAGGAGGATTGTCTCCCAATGCAACCGTTATGTCATGGAGAGGAACAGATGGAGGAAGACAAGCCGCCAAGCTAAAACATGATGTGGTGATGTGTCCGGTTTCAAATTGTTATTTTGATTATTATCAAAGTACATATCCGAAAGAACCAATGGCTATAGGTGGCTATTTACCCTTAGAAAAAGTATATAATTTTAATCCTATTCCTTCTGATCTTGATTCTGCTTCTAGAAAATACATCATTGGCGCACAAGGAAATGTTTGGACAGAATATATGGCAGATGAACAGAAGGTACTTTATATGACCTATCCAAGAGCTATGGCTTTGGCTGAGGCAAATTGGACAAATCCTGTAAACAAAAGTTACGCTGAGTTTCAAAAAGTATTGCCTTACCATATGGATTGGTTTGCTAAGCAAGGAATCAAACTGAGCAATGCCTATATTGATGTCAATTATGTAACCGAATTTTCCCAAGAGCACCAATGTCCGGAAATTAATTTTAAAGTTCCTAATTTAAAAGGGAAGATATTGATGGAAACCTATGCTAACGGGGATTATATCCAACAGTATATCCATTCAGGAAAATTATTGTTAGATAAATCTGCCGACTATAAATTTTGGTTTCAGATGGAGAACAAAACACTGGGAAGACCAAGTGAAGTTCATTTTGTAGATCATAAGGGATCTCATGCAATATCAACCATAGAAGAGAAACCTGCTTCGCAGTATTCAGAAGGAGGAAATTATTGTATTCTTAATGGAATAGATGCACCAACAAAAAAATACAGCGGAACTGAATGGTTAGGATTTTCCGGAAAAGATATGAGTTTGAAGTTGGACTGGAAAGAACCTCAAGAGTTGAGTCAAATCAGCTTGCAAACCTATCACCTTCCCGGCGCTTGGATCTATGCTCCGGCAAGCATCCAAGTACTAAGCAGTGCGGATGGGAAAAATTATACTCCGGTTCAAGAATTGGAAATTACGAAGCCAACAAATGTGTATCAACTGATCGAATTAAAATTAAAGGAAAAACTTGTTAGCTCCCATGTAAGGATTGTCGCAAAAAATTATGGGCTTATTCCCCAAGCACAACCCGGATCCGGGCATGGAGCGTGGTTGTTTATAGGTGAAGTTAGGATAAACTAAAATGAAATCAATAGTAATTTTTTGTTTTGGTCTCTTTTGTCTACAAAATGGATTTTCACAAATTGAAAATTTTCCAACATTAAGGGATCAGAAATACGGAAGTTACCCTGAACAGATTTTTGATTATTGGGATGCCAATCCCAATAAAAAAGACAATCCGGTGATAATCTATTTTCATGGAGGCGCTTTTAGGGCCGGTGACAAATCTATGGGAGGAAGACAGGTAGATGTATTAAAATATTGTTTGTCTCAAGGGATTTCATTCGTTTCTGCAAACTATAGATTGAGTAAAACGACAAGAGTTGATAGTATTTTGGATGATGGGCGACGTCTTTCTCAGTACCTCAAATTTAAAGCAAAAGAACTTCATATTGATATCACTAAAATGGCAAGTTACGGTACTTCTGCAGGAGGATGTATGGCCGTATGGCTTGCTTTGGTCCCAAAGCAAGCTAATTATAATGCTCAAGATACAGTCTTGCATTTCGACTCGCAAATAAAAGCAGCAGCCCATATTACTTCTCCAGCCACATTGGATATCACTTACTGGTCATCCATACTAAAAATTGATAGCAATTGGATGGAACTTACCAATTATCAGGAAGACTTTTTGTTTTATAAAATTTCGGATCGAAGTGAATACAATAATAAAGAACAAATTGAATTGAGGGCCTCCCTACACTTTCCAAATTATATAAATTCAAATTCTCCTCCACTATATTATTATAATATTTCAGAATTAAACCCTCCTTCATTACAAGACGATATTGCTCATCACGGTCTTCATGCCTTTTATCTTGACTCAATATCAAATGTTAGAAATCATGACCATGTATATTCTGTAAATAAAAATACATTGCAAGGCTTTCAGGACATGGTAGATTATTTATGTTTGAAAATGCAAGCTTGCGAAAAAACTAGCACTACTGAGAATTCAATTAAAAATAAATTTTCTTTTACTGAATATATAGAAAAAGCTCAAAATGGGTTAATGGAAAACGAGATCCAAATTTATTCAATAGACGGAAAAAGAATTGAAGTCTTAAATCGGATAAATACAGTAAAAATTAAAGAAACTCTTGAAAAATTGAGTGCAGGCTTTTATGTAATAAAGTTCAATCAAGATCTGTTTAGGTTCATTAAGTCTTGTCCTTGACAGGCAGAAAAACGGTTTCTTGAGCTTGTGGATCAAAAGGATTATATTCAGGACCTAAAACTTCAAAATATGAACCATCTCGTAAATGGTAGTCAGATTTGGGAAGAATATCCATTAATACAGTTTTTATTGTAGTTCGAAAATCAATGCTTGTCCCGTAATGGATAAATTGAGCAAAGCTTCCTTCTTCAGTTTGAAAACTACTCATATCCTCCGGCAGATCATCGATATTGGAAACTTGGGTTGCAGCCCATTGTTCAAACTCAAAATTAGGATGAATTTGTAAATATTCTGGAGCTGTTAAAAATTTGAGCGATAGACAATTTTGATCAACGCGATGCTTTATTTCCGGAACTCTTGCTCTAAAATTTCGCCACAAGGTAGAAAGCTCTCCATTAGAAAAACTTACTTTTCTTCTAAGGCCAACAATGGACATGGAAGAACACTGAACAAAAGATACAGAACCAATCAGCATAAATACTAAGCTATTAAAAAATGATGTTCTTTGATATAAGCAAACAGACTCTCAAAAAGCAATCTGCCATCTTCATTTCCCAAAACAGCTTCTGAAGCTCGTTCAGGATGAGGCATCATTCCGCAGACATTTCTGTTTTCATTACAAATTCCGGCAATATTAAGACAGGAACCGTTTACATTGCTGTCGTCATTTATTTGCAAATTTTGATCACAGTATTTGAATATTATCTGATCATTTTCTACCAATCGAGTTAATGTATTTTGATCTGCATAATATCTACCATCTGCATGAGCTATCGGTATTTTGTAGGCTGTACCAAGATCAAGTAGAGAGCTGATAGGACTATTTTTTGTTTCTGTTTTGAGAAAAACATTTTTGCACATAAACTTGAGTTTGTGATTAGGAAGAAGCTGACCGGGCAACAATCCTGCTTCACACAATATTTGAAATCCATTACAAATTCCTATAACATATCCACCCTCATTTGCAAATCTTATGAGATCATTCATAACAGGAGAGAATCGTGCGATGGCTCCGCATCTTAGGTAATCACCGTAGGAGAATCCGCCCGGGATAAAAATACAATCTCCCACACCATAGTTTGGAAGTTGACTTTCTTTGTGCCAAATTTTCTCTACTCTTTTCCCAAATACTGAGCCTAAAACATGGATAAGATCATCATCACAGTTTGAGCCTGGAAAAACAATTACGCCGTATTTTGCCATATCACCAGTTTTGAAATTGTAAAAATAATGCAAGAACCACCATAAAAAGATGGAGTGTTTCTGCTAGCAGTTGATTTTTTATTTTGGTTAATAATAATCCTACCAAAAAGCCAAGAGGAACTATTAATATCATCAAATGATAGTGATGGTTGATTTTCATGAATAATAAAGAAATAAATGAAACCAAACAGCACCAAAAAAACAGGCTATAATATTTTTGAATTAATACAACTCGCTTGGTCTGAAAGAAATCAAATTGAACCAAACACCACAACATATAAACTAAAAGTATAGATAAACTTATCCAAGCGGAATCTCTGTTGAAAATATGTAAGATGTATGGACTGAACCATTGACCAATTTGGATTTTATAAAATTCGCTATGGGTATTGAACAAATAGCAAACTACAAAACACAAAAAGTAACTGTTGATGAAGCCCAAAAGCAATTGGAACAAATATTTGATGGTAAATCCCTTGAGTATAATAATGGCCACAACACCATATATCAAAAGGTAAAAGTAAGGCAAATAAAAAAGCGAGGCTATGCCAATAAGAAATCCAACATTGAATAATTTTCCTCCAGGATACTTAGAATTATAAATGGCAAAGGATTGATCTATTGCGATAAGGATAAAAAGGGAACTGATCAAAGCCGGATTCAGATATAAAAAATCTACACTCAGACCGGTAAAAAGAATGAATACTACCCCGGGAAATAATTGTCCATCTGAATTGAGTTTGTATCTTCTTGTAATATTGTTTATAATAAGGGCAAGAATAAAAACAAAGACTGTGGAAATCACAATATTGGTTTCATAAGAAAGCTTCAGAGCACCAATCGTTTTTTGATAAATCCAGTTTTGTTCTGTATTTGAAATTTCAATACTCTTGAGCCAAGCTCCCAGATGCAATATGAATGCATAGGGTAGAAGAAACAGAGAATTAAAGATTAAATTTTTTTTAAAAAACTGAAGCAAGGCCAAAGATTATAAATACAGGACGAAGGTAAATCTTTTTCCTTCTTTAAGCTGATTTTCTGAGTTTAAAATATCTCCTTTATGCCTTTAGCTATCGTTGCCTGAGGGATAGTAGCGGAAAGACCGGAGCGAACGACAGTGAGTGAGGACTTGCAGCGGATAGCCCGACCCGAAGCAAAGCGTAGGGGTAGGCCCTATAAAGAAATGAACTTCCTCAAGTGTTCTTTTTTACTTTTTGAGCTTGTTTTGGAGTGAGAATAATTGGGCTTTTGAACAAAGTGAACGAAAAAATAGTGAATTCATCGTGGACACAATACATTTGCAGTCCGGAATGAAGCCGGCATCGTTGTCATGAAAAAATTATCAGATATTACACAAGCTGTTCGATCGGAACTTGGGATATTTGACAACAAGTTTAAGCTGGCACTCAAGAGCAGGGTCCCACTGTTGGACAAGATAAGTTATTATATTGTAAAGACCAAGGGCAAGCAGTTTAGACCTATGATCAGCCTTTTGGTAGGGAAAATGATAGGACAGATCAATGAGAAATCTTATTCTGCTGCAATGCTTATCGAATTGCTTCATACCGCCACTCTCGTCCATGATGATGTGGTAGATCATGCTTACCAAAGGCGTGGTTTTTTTTCTATCAATGCATTGTGGAAAAATAAGATTGCAGTCTTGGTGGGTGATTATTTATTGTCTCGAGGATTGCTTACGGCTTTAGAAAACAAGCATTTTGATTTATTAGAGCTTTTGTCTGTTGCTGTAAAAGAAATGAGCGAAGGCGAGCTTCTACAACTGGAAAAATCTCGACAGCTGAACATTACAGAAGAGGTTTATTATCAGATTATTAGACAAAAGACGGCATCATTGATCACTGCGGCCTGCAGTTGTGGTGCCAAAGCGGTTGGAGCTACTGAGCAACAACTGGAGCTGATCGCTCTGTTTGGAGAAAAACTGGGCTTAGCTTATCAAATAAAGGATGACCTTATGGATATCAACCAGGATGCCAGTGGAAAGCCAAAAATCCTGGACATCAAAGAAAAAAAGCTCACATTACCTTTGATTTATGCCTTGAGCCAAGCCCCGGCTTCCCAAAGTAAAGAAATTATCAAAGGAATTAGGAAAAGGTCTGAAGACCCTGAGGTGATACGCAATACGCTGAACTTCATTTTCGAGTACCAAGGAGATAAGTATGCAGAGAAACAAATGCATTTATATAGAGATCAAGCTATTACATATTTAGATTCTTTTGAAATGAATGAATCGAAACAAGCGTTATTGGATCTTTGTGTTTTTGTGACCGAGAGGCATAGCTAGGGAAAAAGAGTTATATCTTTCATTTTCAATAATATAAGTGCAAAATTTCTTGGTGAATTTTGCAAACTCTCCTATCTTTGCAGCCCTTTTAAAAACTTATAATAAAATATGCGTAATTATGAAGTAACCTTCATCGTAGATCCAGTGCTGTCGGGCGATGAAGTGAAATCGACAGTGCAAACGTACAAGGAGATGCTCACCAATGAGGGTGCAGGCATTGTTAATGTGGAAGATATGGGATTGCGTCAATTGGCCTATCCTATCAACAAAAGATCCACAGGATTCTATTATTGTATTGAGTTTGCAGCAGAACAAGTAGGTTTCATTGGTAAAATGGAGCTAGCACTCAAGCGTGATGAGCGAATCATGCGATACTTGACCGTAGCTTTAGATAAGTACGGAGCTAAGTATAATGAAGATAAGCGCAATGGTAAAATTGGCAAGCGACCTCCGGTCGTCAAAGAAAAGGGAAATCCTTATTCTGCCCCGGTTGCTGTAGCTGCGCCCAAGGTAATTGCTGCTCCTGAGATCATTGCTGAAGAAGAATAATTGTTAAACCTCTAAATTAAAAAATTAAAAAAAATGGCAACGCAAGACGAAATAAAATTTTTAAGTAATCCCAATATCGGAGCGAAGAAGAAAAAATACTGTCGCTTCAAAAAATTTGGATTGAAATATGTGGATTACAAGGATGATACTTTTTTAATCCAGTTTGTTAATGAGCAAGGTAAATTACTGCCAAGAAGATTGACAGGAAACTCACTCAAATATCAAAAAAGAGTGGCCACTGCTGTAAAGCGAGCTAGACACCTTGCTATATTACCTTACATGACAGACTTGTTAAAATAATTCGTTCACTATTTAAGCAGAAAAATCATGGAACTCATATTATTAAAAGATGTAGAAAAATTAGGGGACAAGCACGAGATAGTGAAAGTTCGCCCCGGGTATGGTAGAAATTTTTTGATTCCTCAAGGATTGGCATTATTGGCTAATCAAACCAATAGAAAAGTTCTTACGGAATTAAAAAAACAAGAAGATTATCGCGAGAATAAAAAGCTGAATGAATATAAAGCTCTTGCAGATCAATTGGAGGGTGTTACTTTACGAATTGGAGCTAAGACAGGAACTACAGGAAAGATTTTTGGATCTGTAACCAATGTTCAAATTGCCCAAGCGCTCAAAGAGCAGTGTAATATGGAAGTGGTGCGCAAGAAGATTCATATCCTTGAAGAAGTAAAAACTGAAGGTACTTATACAGCTCAAATTGATTTCCACAAAGAAGTGAGAGCTAAAGTGAATTTTGAAGTTGTAGGAGAATAATTATTCTTCTTAGGAAAAAAATAAAAAAACCCTGTAATCTTTTGGTTACAGGGTTTTTATTTTGATGTAGTTTTCTTCCCTATTTACTTACAAGACGGATTACAGGACAGATCATCTCTTCCATAGATATGCCGCCATGCTGAAAAGTATTTTTATAATAATTCATAAAATGACCGTAGTTGTTTGGATAAAGAAAATATTTATGTTCTTTGGCAAATATGAAAGAAGAAGAAACATTAGGTCTGGGCAAACCAAATTTCTGTGGTTCTCTAATTTCTAAAACATCTTTTTTATCATATTGAAGATTTCTGCCCACTTTGTATCGGAGATTGGTTGTTGTTTCTTTGTCGGCAATGACTTTGCTTGGTTCTTTAACACGAATTGTACCATGATCTGTTGCTATGATGAGGCGAATTTTTGATTGAGCTAATTTTTGCAATACCTGTGCCAATGGAGAGTGCAGAAACCAAGAAGCAGTGAGAGATCTATAGGCTTTTTCGTCACTGGCCAATTCCTTAAGAACCTCCATTTCTGTTCTTGCATGGGAGAGCATATCAATAAAATTATATACAATGGCGGTGAAGTGATTTTGAAGTATTTGGTGTGACTGATCTACCAATTGTTTCGCTGCAGAAGAATGAGTTACTTTATAATAATCAAACTTGATTTCTTTGCGCAAACTCCTCTTTAACTGTAATGCTAATAATTCAGGTTCTTTCAGATTTTTACCGCCCTCGTCATTGTCATTAAGCCACCAGTCAGGCACCATGGATTCAATTTCTGCAGGCATCATACCGGCAAATATTGCATTTCGGCTGTATTGGGTTGTAGTAGGAAGGATGCTATAGAAATGATCTTCCTCTTCAACTTTGTACCATTCTGAAATCATTGGTTCAATCACTTTCCATTGGTCATATCTTAGATTGTCCAACAATACGAACACGGTGGGCATATCATCTTTTATGTACTTGATAACCTTTTCGGCCATTAGCCTGTGGGACAGCAATGGAGTCTGATTTTTTCCATCAAACCATTTTGGATATTGATTGATAATAAACTTAGAAAATTCAGTGTTTGCTTCTTGTTTTTGTGAGGCCAAGATTTCTTGAATTTCTTGGTCCGCAGCCTGATCTAACGTAAGCTCCCACTGGATCAGCTTTTTATATACTTCAGCCCATTCTTGAGTTGTATTGGTTTGGCTGATTTGAAAATGGAGTTCCCGAAAAGCCATCTGATAGTTTTGCGTATTCTTTTCGGAAACCAATCTTTTGTTATCAATAATTTTTTTTAGGCTTAGTAAAATTTGATTTGGGTTGACCGGTTTAATAAGATAGTCTGCTATTTGACTCCCAATAGCTTCTTCCATAATGTTTTCAGCTTCATTTTTTGTTACCATCACCACCGGAGTTGAGATTCCATTGGCTTTGATTCTGCTTAAGGTTTCCAGTCCGGTGATGCCGGGCATAGATTCATCTAGAAAAATGACATCAAAACTTTTGTCATGAGCAAGAATCTCTAAGGCGTCATGGCCATTAGTTACAGATTGTACATGATATCCTTTTTTCTCTAAAAAATACAGTTGAGGCTTTAGTAAATCAATTTCGTCATCCGCCCAAAGGATTTTGATTTTATCCATATCAATAAATTAAGCTTAAAAATTAATAATAGATTTTGTGGAGATTCATGAAATAAACTAAGATTCCACTGTCTTGGGTTTTGAATTATTCAATTATTTGTATAAAATTGTTCAATTTAAACGAGCTTTGCAAAATTAAATTATTTGAACAGCATTGAGGAAACAAAAAATATTTAATGATCCGGTGTATGGATTGATCTCAGTTCCGGACGGATTGATCATGGAGCTAATAGAAGATCCTGCCTTTCAGCGGCTGAGAAGAATAAATCAATTGGGTCTTAGTCATTTGGTTTATCCGGGGGCAACTCATTCCAGGTTTCATCATGCATTAGGAGCATTTAGTCTAATGACTAATGCCTTAGACACTCTAAGACATAAAAGTGTTGAGATAAGTGAACAAGAATATCAGGCAAGCCAGATTGCCATTTTATTGCATGACATAGGGCATGGACCCTTTTCCCATGTTTTGGAGCATTCTTTGCTCAAGGTTTCGCATGAAGAGGTCACTCTTTATCTAATGCATCATCTTAATGAAAAGCATCATGGATCTCTTAATTTGGCAATCCAGATCTTCACGGATCAGTATCCTCGTAGATTTTTTAATGAGCTTATCAGTGGCCAATTGGATCTGGACAGATTGGATTATCTTACTCGAGATAGTTTTTATACAGGTGTGGCCGAAGGGGTCATCGGTTATGACCGGATGATAAAAATGATGGATGTAGTGGACGAAAGTCTGGTACTTGAAGAAAAAGCAATTTATTCCATAGAAAAGTTCCTGGTTGCTAGGAGATTAATGTATTGGCAAGTATATTTGCACAAAACCAATATAGCAGCTGAGGCAATGCTTAGAGGATTGCTGGAGCTGATCAAAGTCCATGGTGAAGTCGGAAAACACCAAGAAAACTTGAGCTATATAATTGATTATCAATTTAATAGTAATTATTCAGATCTGAATCAGGAATTCGTTGACCGATTTTTAGCATTGGACGACACAGACATTTGGCAATTATTAAAACAAGCTCAAAATTCCCCATACAAGCTTTGTTCTTATTTAGCCAAAGGCTTGTTAAACAGAAAATTACTGAAGATTCAGTTTTCAAATCAACCTGTTAATCGTGACTTTTTGGACGAAGAGCGTCTAAAGTTGGAAAAACAATGGAAGATTGATAAAAACGAAGCACAGCTACTTATAAAGGAAGGAAGTCTAGATTTAACAGTTTATTCTCATTTAGAAAGGGAAATTAACATTAAAACTAAAGAAAATAGACTTAAAACTCTATCAGATGTAGTAGATTTGCATAGTTTTTTGAAAACCGAAACCAAGTATTTTTATACATATCCAAATAAACTTTGTTAAATCGTTAAATAAATCCTTTTTTATGAATTTCCGTATTATAACCCTCGTGTTATTTGTTTTCGGGATGGTTGCCTTGAATGCGCAAACCTCACCAGAAATACCGAATGCTGCACCAGGCAAGTGTTATGCTAAATGCTTGATCGGTGACCAATATGAAACTGTATCAGAACAGATTATGGTAAAACCTGCTTCCAAAAAAGTGCAAGTTGTACCGGCTAAATATGAAACAGTTACAGAGAAAGTCTTGAAAAAAGACGGAGCAACATCATTGACAGCCGTTGCTGCTCAATATGAGAAAGTTACTGAGCAAGTAATGACAAAAGAAGCAGGAAAAACATTATCTGTAAGACCGGCTACTTTTGAAACTACCAAAGAGCAAGTTGTAACTAAAGAAGCAGGAACAACTTTGTCTGTCATCCCTGCAAAATTTGAATCAGTTTCTGAACAAGTAATTAAAAAAGATGCCGGTTCTTCTCTAGCTGTAGTGCCTGCAAAATTTGAAAAAGTTACTGAGCAAGTAAAAACTAAAGATGCTTCTCAAAACTTAGTCGTAGTGCCTGCAAAATTTGAGACTGTTACTGAGCAAGTAAAAGTTAAAGACGCTTACACAAAACTTTCTGTAGTCCCAGCAAAGTATGAGACTGTTACTGAACAAGTTTTGGTCAAAGAAGCATACCAAGAATTGGTAGTAGTTCCCGCAAAATATGAAACTGTTACTGAGCAAGTAAAAGTTAAGGACGCATACCAAGAATTGGTAGTAATCCCTGCAAAATATGAGACTGTTACTGAAAAAGTAATGGTAAAAGATGCATACCAAGAATTGGTAGTAGTCCCTGCAAAATATGAAACTGTTACTGAGCAAGTATTGAAAAAAGAAGCTTCTACAAGATTGGAAGTAATTCCTGCACAGTATGAGACTGTTACTGAGCAAGTATTGGTAAAAGATGCATCAACTGTTATCGAATCAGCTCCGGCTGTATTTGAAACAATGAGCGAAACGGTTGAAACTACTCCAGCTTCTACAAAATGGGTGAGAAGACAAGCTGACAAAAACTGTCTTTCTGCAGATCCAAGTGATTGTTTAGTTTGGTGTTTGGAAAATGTTCCTGCTCAATACACTACAGTTACTAAACAAGTAAGAAAAGGTTGTTCTGCAGGATATAATGATGACGGATCTTCTTGTACAAAAACTGTGAATGTTCCTGCTCAATATGCTACCAGAACAATTCAAAAGTTGAAAGCTCCGGCTACAACAAAATCTGTAGATGTAGCTGCTCAATACGAGACTAGAACTTATCAAAAAATGGTTAGCCCTGCATCAACTACAACAAAAGAAGTTCCTGCTCAATATGAGACTAGAACTTATCAGAAAATGGTAAGTGCAGCATCAACTACAACAAAAGAAGTTCCTGCTCAATATGCAACAAGAACTTATCAAAAAATGGTTAGCCCTGCATCAACTACAACAAAAGATGTTGCTGCTAAATATGCTACTCGTACTTATCAAAAATTAGTTTCTCCTGCTACTACTAAATCTGAAGAAGTTCCTGCTCAATATGAGACAAGAACATATCAGAAATTAGTTTCTCCTGCTACTACTTCAACTTCAGAAGTAGCAGCTACATATGAAACTAGAACTTATGAAAAATTAGCTGCAGCTGCTTCAACAAATAAAGTAGATGCTCCGGCTCAATACGAAACAAGAACATATCAAAAACTAGCTGCTCCGGCATCAACAACTACTGTAGATGTTCCTGCTACTTATGCAACAAGAACTATTACAAAAGTAAAATCTCCGGCTGTAGCTGAGTCTGTAGATGTTCCTGCAACTTACGCAACAAGAACTATTGAAAAAGTGAAGGCTCCGGCAACTTCATCATCAACTGATGTTGCTGCTCAATATGAGACTAGAACTTATCAAAAATTGGTTGCCCCTGCATCAACAACTACTGTAGATGTTCCTGCAGAATACAGAACTATCCAAAAAAGAAGACTGGTAAAACCTGGTGGCTTCACTGAATATCGTGAGATCGTTTGTGCTGACAAAGTAACCTCTGAGTTAGTTCGTTCTGTACAGAATGCTCTTAGAGCCGCTGGTTATGATCCGGGCCCATCTGATAACGTAATGGGAAGTTTGACTAAATCTGCTTTGGTGAAATACCAAAAAGAGAAAGGTCTTCCTGTTGGTCAATTAGATTATGAAACTCTTAAATCATTAGGAGTAGAAAAATAAAATTAATTGAATAATATTCATAAAGCCGTAGGATCATCTCCTGCGGCTTTTTTATTTTCTACAAGCAGGTTTTTTGTTATTCAAAAAGCAGTCATTATTTCTTTTCACAACCGATTTACTGAATCAGGATTAAGCAATTCCCTTATCTTTGTGTGAGTTTAAGGAAATAATTTCAATCTAAAATGAGTATTGGAATTATGATCTCAAAATAGGGTAAAGAAAATCCAAAAAACTATAAAATTAAGCTAATGAAATTCAATACTAAACTGATTCATGCAGGAATCCATCCTGACCCCGGTACAGGAGCTGTAATGACCCCCATTTTTCAAACTTCGACATATGCTCAAGACGGTCCCGGGAATCATAAAGGGTTTGAATATGCAAGAACACAAAATCCCACTCGACAAGTGCTTGAAGAAAATTTAGCAGCTCTTGAAAATGGATATGGAGCAGTTTGCTTTTCTAGTGGCTTAGCTGCAATGGACGCCGTCATCAAGTTGTTTAAATCTGGAGACGAAGTATTGGCGACCCACGATCTTTACGGTGGATCTTATAGACAGTTGGTGAGAGTTTTTTCTTCTTTTGGGGTTCAAAGCAGATTTGTTCCAATGCAAGACGTAAACAGTTTTGAAAACCAAATCCGACCCGAAACAAAATTGATTTGGATAGAAACGCCGACCAATCCATTATTACAGTTAGTGGATATTGCTGCAGTTTGTGCTATTGCAAAGAAAAAAGGAATTTTAGTTTGCGTAGATAACACTTTTGCCTCGCCTTATCTTCAAAATCCTATTGATTTGGGAGCGGATATTGTTCTACATAGTGCTACAAAGTATTTAGGCGGGCACAGTGATGTAATTCACGGAGCCTTGATTGCAAAGACTAAGGAGCTGTATGAGGGCCTAAAATTTATTCAAAATGCTTCAGGCGCGGTTCCCGGACCTATGGATTGTTTCTTAATCCTCAGAGGGATAAAAACATTGCATGTAAGAGTTCAAAGAGCCTGTGACAATGCAAGGCAAATAGCAGATTTTCTCAAAAATCATCCACAGGTATCGAGAGTCCTATATCCTGGATTTGAAGAGCATCCTGGGCACTTCTTTGCCAAAAATCAGATGAAAGACTTTGGAGCAATGATATCCTTTGATGTTCATTCCGGAAGTTTTGAACAGAGCAAACAGGTGCTCTCTAAAACCAAACTTTTTACCTGTGCAGAATCTCTGGGCGGTGTAGAGTCATTAATTGGGCATCCTGCAAGCATGACTCATGCTTCTATCCCTAGAGAAGATAGAATTAAAAGTGGATTGACAGACAGCCTAATTCGGCTTAGCATCGGAATTGAAGATGTCGAAGATTTGATTGAAGATTTAAGACAAGCTTTAGAAATCCAATAAATTTATTTCATCATTCTTGCGTTGTATAGTTCATGCAAGCGTTCCTTATTCTTATCCTGTTTTTATTTAGTCAAGAACTTTCTTCGCAAAGTAAGAACAACGAGTACGTAGAATATAAAATGATGGTCGATAGCCAGATGGTTACGGTATTGGTAAAAGATGGTGATACTATCATAGTGGCAGAACTCAATCGCGCAGTGGTAACAGCTCCCAAAGAATTTGATTACAGTGATGATAGAGAAAGGTATAGCAAGTACAGAAGAGCCGCTGCTGTTGCTTACCCCTATGCAGTCCAAGCTACAAGATTGTATTTTCAATTGAACAAAGAGCTTGAAGGAAAACCATCCGGCGAACAAAAAAAGATTATCAAGCAGGTTTCTAAACGCTTGAAAGATGAATTTGAAGACCCATTAAAAAACCTTACCAGAACTCAGGGTCTGTTGCTTACAAAAATGATTGAAAAAAAATTGGACAGACCTTTTTATGATATCATTAAAGAACTAAAAGGAGGTTTTACTGCATTTTATTATCATGAAATAAGTAAAAGATACGGATACGATTTAAAGGATGGTTATAGATATGGTGCTGATGAGGTGATGGATGCTGTTCTTGAAGATTTTGATATCAACAAAGATTTATAATAGTGTTTATTATAATTTCATTATTTAAAAATTAACTCATCGTGACCAATCAAATTAAATGGAGAAGTCCATCCAATATTGCTATAGTAAAGTATTGGGGAAAGTACGGAACCCAACTTCCTATGAATTCTTCCATTTCATTTACTTTGAAAAACAGTTTTACCGAAACTTCAATACTATGGCAAGAACGAACAAAGGACTCTGCACATGAATTTTTTTATAATGGAATGAAGGCAGATCAATTTAGAAAAAAAATTATTTCTTTTATTAACTCTATCGAAGAAGAACTCATTTCATTAAAACAACTTTCTCTCCAAATTGATTCTGTGAATAATTTTCCTCACAGTACAGGTATAGCTTCTTCTGCATCGTCTATGAGCGCTCTTGCTCTTTGCCTTGTTAAAATGCAGGAGCAGACTACAAGCGAAAAATATGATTGGTGTGAGTTTCAAACTCGGGCCTCCATTGTTGCCAGACTCGGCAGCGGGTCTGCCTGCAGATCTGTCTTTCCCTATTGCGCCCAATGGGGATTTCATCCTCAAATTCCCAATAGTCATCAAGAATATGCAATAGCTTTGGAGAGTCTTCTCCATAATTCCTTCAAGGAAGTTGCAGATTGGATTTTTATTGTGAATCCAAATGAGAAAAAAGTTTCTTCAAGAGCAGGACATTCTTTGATGGAAAATCACCCCTATCGCGAAGCAAGAATATCTCAAGCTCAACAAAATTGCAAACTGGTATATGATGCATTACAACAAGGAGACTGGGAATTATTCATTCGAGTTTGTGAAGAAGAGGCATTATCACTGCATGGTTTAATGATGAGCTCTCAACCTGGATACCTACTTTTAGAAGAGGATTCAATAGCCATTGTGAAGTCTATTCAACAATTCAGAAAAGAATCAAAAATTCCGGTTTGTTTTACGATTGATGCAGGGCCCAATATTCATATTTTGTTCCCAAAAACTGCATTAGATAAAGTAAATGATTGGGCAATTTCTCAATTTCCGAATTATATAAAAGAAGGCAGAATCATTAAAGACGAAATGGGTGCCGGTCCCGTACAATTAATCTAAAAATTCAGAAATGAAAGCATCAAGAGCAATATTATTCTTGTCAATTTTAGCTTGTTTTTTTGGAAGCCATTGCTGTGCTCAAGATCACAGAATTCTTAACACAGCGTATGCAAAAATGCTCAAATCTCTATTGAAGCATAATGTTCCCGAAATGAGCTGTCAACAGTTGGTTGAGTCCAAGGAGAATTACATTTTATTAGACACACGAGAGCTCAGAGAATATTCTGTAAGTCATTTAAAGAATGCAAGACAGGTATCCTATGATCAGTTCCGGTTGGATTTGGTCAAAGATATTCCAAAATCGACTCCCATCGTTTGTTATTGCAGTGTAGGATACAGGAGCGAGAAGGTTGCAAAGCAGCTCATCGATGCCGGTTATCAATCTGTGTGGAACCTCTATGGAAGCAGTTTTGAATGGGCAAATAGAAATCTTCCTCTCGTAGATTCAACAGGCCAGACAGTCCAAAGAATCCATGCCTATAATAGGTTGTGGGGAAGATATATGAAAAACCCTTCCATACAGAAAGTATATTGAGCTCCCTCCCTTTCATTGAGTTCATTTTTTGCCTTTGGACTTGTTTCATATATACTAAATCTCATAAAAGTATATTTTATCAGCTATAAATGACTAAAATATCGTCAAGATTTACTATTTTTGTAAAATTTTTTATATGCACTTTCATCAAAATCTACAATTTCTAAGGAAACGAAATCAATGGTCTCAACAAGAAGCCGCAGAAAAACTTGGGATCCCAAGAACTACCCTCAGCGAGTATGAAAGAGGTAATACTGAACCGGATCTTGAATTATTGATGAAAATGTCCAAGCTATACAATGTACCATCGGATGATTTAATCCTGCAAGCTCTCCATGAAGGCGATCTGGATAGTTTTATATACAAAGGAATGAAAGTCCTAAGTATAAGCACAGACCTTGGTGGAAAGGAAAATATAGAATTAGTGTCCTCAAAAGCTGCGGCAGGATATATTGAGAGTTTTCAAAACCCCGAATTTGTAAGAGAACTTCCTAAGATCTCTATACCTCAACTCCATCAGGGTCGCTATCGCGCATTCGAAATAAACGGAGAAAGTATGTTTCCTCTTCCTTCAGGCAGCATTGTAGTATGCGAATATGTTCAAGATTTAAATTCTATTAAGGACTACAGTTGCTATGTCGTCATTAGTAAGCAAGACGGCTTAGTTTATAAAAGAGTAGTCAAGGATGCTCATAAAAATCAATTGATGTTGTCATCAGACAACAAACTTTATGCACCTTACAGTATAGACTTTGATGATGTACAAGAGATCTGGAAATACAAAGCGCATATTTCTTTCGAAGAACCGGGACCAAACAACAGTGATCAATTAATGACACTTATTTATAATATTGATAAAAAATTAGATCAGATCCAAAAAAGCTAGAATCAAATAGCATCTGTTTTCATCTTTAATTGCCATAGATATCGGCAGCAATATCTCTTCTGCCGGCTAAAAATGCAGGAACAACTCCGGCAAAAATTCCACAAAGGAGTGCAATAAAAATAGTCCATATCATATCCACATTGTAACGCCATGCAAAAACCGAAAATCGTTTGGACAGACCGTATTCTGAACAAAAATATTGTAAGAATAATTGTGATCCAATTATGGCAATACCAAGTCCAATTCCAACCAATATTGTAGCTTCCAAGATATAGCTCCCTCCAATGTAAAGTTTTCCCGCACCGGACAATCTAAGTAAAGAGGTTTCCTGTCTTCGTTCATATAGAGCATGCCATAAATGAATAAAAATGGCAATGAAAGCAGTGAAGCCAATGAGCAAAGCAATCCAACTCAATAATTCTCCGGCGCTGCCTGTCAATTCATACAATCTGTTCATTTCAATAGCAGGAGCACTGGCCATGAGCTCAGTATTTTCATTGACATTTCTGCCAAAATTTAAAGATGCGATGTTGGTCCCTTTGAATTTTAATAATAAAGCTGTGATCTCTTTTTCTGATTGAGCAGCCAGACTATCATTGTTTGTAATAACCAAATCCTCTTCGTGCTCATGATGATGTTCATCATCATTACCGTGATGTGAATGCAATTCCCAATACGCAGAAATCGGGACAAAGATCAATTGATCTACCACAGATCCTGTGGGCTCGAGAATTCCAACAACCTCAAATGAATGACCGTGAGTCTCCGTACTGTCTTCGATCAATCCATGTCCGCCTTGAAAATGAGACCCTAGATGGAGCTTGCTTTCTTGAGCTGCGCGATGCCCCAACACAGCATGATGATTTGTTGTGAAATTAAGTCCTTGCTGTAATTTTAGCTTGTACCAATCAAGATATTGATCTGTAGTTCCGACAATTCGATAAGACAAAAATTGATCTCCCAAACTTATAGGCAAACAATGCTCAATCAAAGGATGACTTGATTTGAGAAATGCTTTTGCTTTTGTTACCTCAATGTTTCCGGTCGGAACATCTGCATGATACAAGTTGCACAGCACGGATTGAAGTGGACTGCCTTTGGCGCTAAGTATCAAATCGGTTTTGTTTAGATTCTTACTAAAATGATCATCCAATTGACTATTGATGGATTGAACAATGAGCAAAAGCCCTACAGACAAAGCCACCAGTAAAACAGAGAACCAAGACTTCAAAGGTCTAAACTTAATATTTTTCCAGGCTAAACTCATTGCATTCATGACAATACCATTTGATTTTGGAAAAATGATTTTATTCTATGATCATGGCTTACGACTATTAATGTAGATTGCAATTCGTTGGACTGATCAATCATAAGTTTGATTAGATTTTCTGCATTCTCATCATCCAATGCACTGCTTGGTTCGTCTGCAAGAAGAATTTCGGGATTATGAAGACATGCTCTGATAAAACCTAATCTTTGTTGTTGTCCGGCAGAAAGTTCAAAAGTGTATGAATTCATCTTAGAGCCAAGACCAACTTTATCTAACCAAAGAAGAATTTCCTTTTCTTTTATTTCCTTACCACTCAATTTAGCACATAAAGTCAAATTATCTCTAACACTTAACGCAGAAACAAATACAGGTTTTTGTAAAGCAAAACCCAAATGCGAAGCGATCCATCTGGCGCGATCAGAAAATTTTGGATCAAAAATATCTCGCTGATTTATCCATACTTTTCCTTGTGATGGCGTTCTAATCCCGCTCAAAATATTAAGCAAACTGGTCTTGCCCGATCCGGAAGAACCAAGGACTAACCAGTGAGATCCACTGCTGCAATTCAAGTCCGGAAAATGAATGTTTACACCGGAGTTATAGTGAATTCTTAAATCTTCTGTCCTTATCATGATAAGAAATCAAACAAAAAAAGCTGCCTAAAGTTAAGCAGCTTTTCTATTCTAATCTTTATAAATTGACTTACGCTTTTATCCAGCGCTTAGTAACCATTTTATTTCCATTCTGAATTCTCAAAAAATAAATTCCTTTTACCAAGTCTTGTGTAGAAATACTCATGTTGGATCCACTGTTTCGAATTTGTATTGTTTTTACCTCTTTTCCAAACATATTGGTGATCACAGCAGAATAATTCCCTTCAATGTTTTGATCAAATTTTATATTCAAAACATCTTTCACCGGATTAGGAGAGATTTCAAAAGAATTGAAAATCAAATTCTCATTTTTTGTTGACACATTATCAAACTTTGTTCCACTGTTCAAAACTTCCTTTGTATTAATATCTTCTATCCAAGCTAAAATGTATACTTGAGATTCTACCCAAGGAGAAACAACACTTAGCGTGTAATTTGATTTGACGGAATTGCCGGTATTGGCAAGGTTGATATTGTCTCCTGCTGTACCGGAAACTATTTTTCTTAACACATTATGATGTACTTTTTCACCATTTGGAGTAGTAAGGTCGATTTGTTTTTCAACGGCCACAACATACAATTTGTAACTTCCCGATGGCTTTATCCCTACAGTTTTTACTTCTACAGTTATATCTCTCGTAGTGGTTCCGCTTTCTTTTACTTCAAGCTCAATGGGAGAAGTTTTGCCCACATCCGAACTTAGATCAGCATCAGTAATGCTACCAACATACTTTTGTGTAACTCCATTGATCAACATAGTCGGAGTAGATAGGATATTATTTGAAGTAGTCAAAGCGGTATTGTCGGCTTTGTTTGCACTATAAAAAACACACGAAGAGTAAGGAAACGAAGGATGAACAGTCATGTGATGATAGTTACCTTGATGCTTAGTGGCAAATAACTTGGTATAAAAACCCGGATTTGCTGCACCGCAACTTCCGCATCTTGAGTTGGTAAAATGTTCTAAGAACAAATACTTCTTGGCTTGCCCAAAAACAGATCCGCCAAGGACAATCAAACTAAAAACAAACAGTAAATTTCTTCTCATTAAAATCAATTTATACTACAAAGATACTGCGGTTCGAAAAATGCTGCAAATAGACTAGTTAATATTAAGTTAAAATAAACTCTAAATATACTAAAATCAGGCTTTGGAGCAGCATATTTCTCTGTTTTGTTTGGCTTGAGTCCTGCTCTCCATTCACTTCGTTCATTGCGATCAGGGCTAAATCGGAAACTGAATCGTCTTGCTTAGAGGGCGGCGATACAAGAGATTTCGATATTCACCAACTTTGGTAATCGCGAAACTTCTACCAACTCCCTTGCCGGAGGATTTTCAGAGTTGAAATATTGGCTGTAAATGGCATTAATATTTCCAAACTGACCTATATCTTTTACAAAGACACTGCACTTGACCACATTTTTATAATCCATTCCGGCAGCCTGAAGAATGGCTCCAAGGTTTTTTAACACCTGATGCGTTTCTTCCTCTATGGAATTTAATATAAGCTCATTGCTCTTGGGATCAATCGCTATTTGACCACTGACATACAGAGTTCCGCCGATCATCACAGCCTGACTGTATGGGCCAATTGGCGCTGGAGCATCTTGAGTAAAAACAACTTGTTTCATAACTATTTGATTTTTAAATAAAGATTTAGAAACCTCTCTACCTTACAAGAGTAACCTCACCTACTTTTTTAAGTTTTTTGCCGCTATCACAAACTCCTTCGATATAAAAAATATAAACTCCGGGATTAAGCTGTCTCCCTTCAAAGTTGAGGCCATTCCACCTTGGCGACAGTTCATTGGATTGAAACATTAATCCACCCCAGCGATCATAGATTTTCAATAATTGAACATCGAAAACGTCAGAGTAAAATTGAAACTCATCATTGATTCCATCTTGATTTGGGCTGAAGACCGTAGGAATATAAAGCCTACAGTGAAGGCTGTCACAATAAAAATCATCACCATTCTTCAAGGCCGTATTTACAGTGGAGTCACAACCATGATTGGTATTCAAGCTGTCCACATATTTTCCGGGAAGGTAGTAGTAACGCTGACCAACCATAAAACTATCTCCATTACATAAAATGTACTCTTGAAACACAATATTGGTATCAAAAACTTCCAACTCTACGGTAAGAATACTATCACAATTTTGATGCGATTTTAAATTTTGTTTGAAAGAACCGGATCGGTAATATTTTTCTCCATTGATGGTTACGGGTTCATTTTCACAGGTGCTCAATCTCAGTGTCTGTTGTTTGTGTAAATTTACAAGCAAGTCTAACTGTATGATACTGTCACAACGTTTGGCATTGATGAGCGTGTCATGATATGTTCCACTCTTGGAGTATTGATGTAATCCTACAGTAAACCTTTCTCCATCGCAGATTTCTTGCCTTAACTGAGTATATGATCTTTTGTTAACGATTAAATCTGTGAATATAATGCTATCACAACCGAAACGAGAAAGAAGAGTATCAATGTATTTTCCGGTTTGAGAATAGCTGTTCGGTCCAACGCTTATCGTTTCTGTCTCACAAATAGTTTGAGGATTTGGAACAGAAAAAACAGGGTGAACCATCAAACTTAAACTTACTATACTGTCGCAATTTCTACTGTCAATTATTGTATCAACATAACTTCCGGGGCGGCTGTATTGGTTTTGACCAACTGTAAAAAAACTACCTTCACAAATTTCTTGACGAATACTTATGCGCTGTCTCTTTAGTACATTGACAGTAGTTGTGATGATGCTGTCACAACCATATTGCGAACTCAAACTGTCTGTATATATTCCATCAGTAAAATAATGACTTGGACCAACTTGAACAAAATCTCCTTCACATATTGTATGAGAGCTGCTCAGATTGAAATCCGGATGGTAAGAAAGACTGGTATATACGACACTGTCACAGGCTTCAAAACTCAAAAGACTATCCACATAGTTTCCGGCTAAACGATATACGCTATTCCCGACTTTGAAAAACTCATCTTTACAAATTTTAGCCTGGATGCTGTCCTTTTTATGTCGAATTTCATTTTTAATTTCAAACTTCAACGAATCACTGGAGCAACCAAATTGATCATAAGAATAAACAGTATGAATTCCTGTCTTCATCCCAATAAATTCTCCGTGGTTGTTTTCTGATAAGGCGTCTAACTTATAAAAGTACAATGGAGATGTACCATTGGACTCCAACTGAATAAATGTAGAAGTATCCTTACAAGAAATTTCAAGATCAGAATTAATAATATTCAAGCTCAACTTAGAGTTCAAATATGAAATGTAATAATTTTTTTCCAAGCTACAGCCGAGTGAATCAACAATAGTAAGCTTGTGCCACCCGGAATCTAAATTAAAGAAACTTCCACTTTTCTGTTGCGGGAGATTGTCTAAATAATACTCGTAAGGAGGAAAACCATAAATGGCTTGCACAATAATATTTCCTTTTTGATTGCATCGTACCGCGTTCATGGAGATCAAACTGTCTTGCAAATGTTTCACGGGTTTTATCGTAAACAAAGTAGACTTGATGCAATTTCCAATTTTGATATAAATCACTTGAGTTCCAACTCCGAGATTATAAAATTCGTGAATAGAATCAAATTGAATTCCATCCAATGAATATAATGCACCGGTTATTTTAGGAAGTTCGTTAATTTTTAAATCGGCATGAATGCTGTCTGCACAAGGGTCATGATAAACAGCTTCTATATTGAGCTTAAAGTCGATCACATTGATGATAACAGTATCCCTTACCGTAAAACCACAATTGTCTTTCATTGTGACAACATATTCTGTGGTAGTATCCGGAGAAAAATTCGGATTGCGGATATTGGGTTTGTCCAAGCCTATTTTCGGTGTCCAATCATAATTGACAAAATCATCATCCGCAGCAATTTGGATTTCACTTCCTTTGCATATGGTTTGATCTGCAATCTTGTCCAAAAAAGAGATGTATTTAAAACACACTTGTTGAACATTGATAGAACCTCCTGTTGCTCCTGTGAATCCAAAATATACTGTGGGGTCTCCCTTAAATACAGTATTAACAATATCTCCTGTATAACTGAGTTTTAGCTTGCAATCATAATAAACATCCAATTTCTTTTGCTCGGCAGACCAACTGATTCTCACACTATGGAACATACAGTCTTCTGCATTTTGTCCATTGATGATGTCTACCGGGCCCACCAAATTATTGGGAGAAAGATGATTTACAGAACCATTGGTGGTGATGGCCATGTGATCCTGAGCCGGATCATTGGCGTCAACTGTAGAATAAACTCTGGTGTTGTTGCAGCAGTTTTGATAAGTATCAAACTCAACAGCTACAGAAGGCATTACCCCGGCATACCCAAGACCTCCTCCCGTGCTCCCTATAGCCGTGGATACAGGTTGCAAAACAAATGCTATTCCGTCAGCACCATTCCCATCCAGACAACCTAAATTCATATCAAAAACAACATCAAATGATTGTTGAAGATTGATGCGTTGCTCATACCATACAGAACCTACTTGTGCATACGTTGCATCCGTAAGACGGTAACAGTCATTTCCTAAATAAAGCGCATCTCGATTGGTCACAAAATTTTTAGGAATATTGGAAGTACAGCTGTCCGGAATATTTACAGAAATGGTATCTCTACAAAGATTGTAATCTTGAACTATAGCCGAATAGTTGCGCGGTGATAATAAACTAAAAATGGGAAAGTTTTGAGTGTATTGCAAGGGAAGCATTTGATATAGAAAGGGAGGAGTCCCGTTCTGTGTATTCAATCTTGCAATTCCGTCAGAAATGCAATGACTTCCATTGATTTTTTGAACCTGAAGATTGGGTTTTGGAAAAATAATGAACTGTGTGCTGATGCTATCATTCAAAGAATACTGATCTAATTGAGAATTGACATTCTGAATCCACAATTTCAAACTTTGTGTCCCAACCATCAACAAGCTACAATCCAGCTGAATCGTTGCTAGTTGATTCTGATTGATAAGTCCATTCCAATTGTATGAAAGGGGAAGATTGTTGTTGTATTGTATTTGAATTGAAAGAGAATTGATGCTGTTTTTGCCGGTATTTTTGATGACTAATTTTGGACAAACCAGAGGATCACAGATGGGACTAGGCAGGTCTAAAGCCAAAATGGAGGCATCAAGATCGGCAACAGGAATACAGGCAGAAGACTTAAGTAATGTTGATCTTGAACTGTTTAAGGCGGCTATCATTCTGTCTTTCTGTCCCTGAGTAAAGTGCATAGGAGTACAGGAAGTGTAATCCATATAATTGGTATTATCATCGGGGAGATCCGGACTGTCTGTAGAACAGGAATTGGTATTGCAAGCTGCAAAACTTGGACTGTTGTCCGGTGGAGTATCGCAAACTTGATCGCCATCTCTCATGCAATCATTGTTGCTGCAGCCACCGTTGAAAGTATGATGCAAACTTAGATAGTGACCAACCTCATGAGCTGTCACTCTGGTTCCGGATATAGAATTCCAATAACGAGCTTCTTGGACCACTCCATCAACTGTGCAAGGTGCACCCGGAAAATAAGCATACCCGGCCAATCCGCAACCAAATCCGGTATCATACAAATCTGTAACCAACCAAATATTGAGATAATCTCTGCAATTCCAGTTGACCAAATTTTTTATCAACCCATCATTTGCACTGCTTGTTCCGTATGGTGAGCACGGAACAGTATCTGCAACAAATAGGCTTTCTGTTCTTGTAATTCCATTGGTAGGTTTTCCATTGGGATCTCGGACGGCCAAACAAAATCGGATCTCAGTATCCAAACCTGTATTGGTGTTAAAACTGCCTTGATTGGCAAAGGCATCATTGAGATAGTCCAATCCTTGCAATACCTGTAAGTCTGTAAGATTGTTGTTTTGTCCTATTCTTGAGCCGGGAGGAACTACGAGATGAATTACGACCGGCATCACAAGTTGCATTTTAGCTCTGGTGTTGATCTTTTGTTTTTGCAAGTTGAAGAGCTGAGCTTCATTGTATTCAAATTGCTTTTTGTATTCTGAGTTGGTTTTTAGCAAATGCTCATGGAAAGGATAAGTTCTGCAAATTTCTTGACTCTGAAGACTAAAACTTAAATGAAAAATAAATAAATATAAGCAAACAGAATTCAACACAGTTCCAATCATTAAACTGGAAAAGCGCGAACAAATTCTGAATAGCATTTTATTTCTCAAGAATATTGATTTTTTTATCATTAAGAATGAGTTAACCCATTTTACTTTTTTTTGAATTGCGTGAGGCGGCCGGAAGATTTCTGCGAAGCAGAAAGTGCAAAGCACCGAGCGTAAGCGAGTCTGTAGGACGCCGACCCTCACTTTGTGAGGGTCACGCCATAAATTTTTTTATCTTAATAAGGTTACAACACCATTTTTTGTAAATGATTTTCGGAATATTTTATCCTGTCTTCCCGGCAATACAAACTCTAAATCATAGTTGAGAAGATAGAGATAGCTGTCGGGAGAAGCGAGATTATCCTTGTGTGTTCCATTCCAATTTACTGTCGGGCCATTTCCATCAAATACTTTATGTCCCCAACGATTGAAAACTTGCATTTGTAGCTTGGAAATTTTCACAGAATTGGAATCCGGACAGAGCAAAATGGGTTTGAACACTTGATTGTCCACAGTTGCGCTGGACGGAGCAAAAACATTGGGAGCTTCCAAGCAATCATTACATTCTACTTTTGCAATTTTGTAAATCTTGCACAAACGTGGGAATGTATAGGTCCCCGTCTCTTTGATGGCCTGGCCGTCTATCAGAATCACCTCATCGCACAGAAGTGTATCCTCAACCATCTGCATTGGGTTGATCACCAAATTGAGGATTCCAATTTCGCCGCAATCACCATTTGCCGGTTCTCTGTATGAAATTTCATAGATTCCGGATTGATCATAAATTTTATTGTTGATAGTGACCGGAGTGCAAGTATCTATTAGGGTATTGATTTTTTTTGCCGGATTCATTTTGAGAACAAGCTGATAGATTTCGCCGCATTGTCCTCCCGAAGCAGGAATGGTATCAAAATATGTTCCTTCTTGTGTGAGGGTCTTTCCTCTCCAAACATAAGATTTGCGCTCACAGAATTCTGCAGATTCTGTTTTCAGCAGTCCATCTTTTATTTTTATCTGTTGAGTATATACAGAGCTTATACAACCGATTGAGACTGTAAGGCGAATGGTATAAACTCCGGGAGATGGAAAACTGCCTTGTTCGTTTCCATTTTTTTCTGACATTTTTCCGGCAAATTCCCATTGGTATTTTACTCCATTGACTACAAGAGACTGATCTGTAAATTGAACCAATTCGCCGGGACAGGCCTCGGTCGGAGCCGTAAATTGAGCTCGTATTTCGGGTATGTTTTGACAGACTACATCATACTCTTGGGTAGTGTCGGACTTGATAGGATTGAAAGGAGTTACTGAGCTTCCACTCTTTTCTGTAAATGTCCAGTCTTCTATAATCCAGTTTGGTTGGAATGATTGTAGCTCATTTGTGACATCGATTTCTGTGCATTGATCCTGAGATAGTTTCTCATCAGTTTTGATCACCATTCCTTGGAACGCTCTGCTAAGAGTAAATTCTGTACTGAATCCTCCTATCAAATAGCCGCCGATCCCGGATTTTTTAATTCTTGGATATTGCGAACCAAAATGATTGTAAATATACCCTTTGCGCAGGGTTCCGTCTTTTTCTATAATTCCGCCAAACCACTTCCCGGCTCCCTGTGGTACAGGAATATTATGATTGGTAAAAGAAGCCGACTCTGCAACTACGGCCAGAGCTCCATCTTCCATCTCTACAATTCCTTCTCCGAGCGAACCCAAATCCTGACCGGCAACAATCTCATAGGCATTGACAAAGATGGGAGACAGGTCATTCTCCAACAAACCAACGAAAAGGTCTGAGCGATCCTGAAAATTGTTTTCTAAGATGGTTGAGAAACCTGTAATGGCCACTTTTCCTTCTTTGGTTACATCTATGTCATAGCCAAAAGTCCCATGATTTTCAGCTCCGATGGCTATGGTTTTGATAGGATTTCCGGCAGTATCGGTTTTCATAACAAAAGCCATGAAAGTGCCGCGATTTATGCATCGGCCGGAGAGAAAAAGATTTTCTTGTGCGTCTTTGTCGATGGCAAAAGCTTCATCGTAGGTTGTAGAAGGATTGCCGTAAGTTCTGGCCCAGATGATTTTTCCGAGGCTGTCCAATTTCATCAAATAGATATCAGAAGCCTGTCGGCTTGAGCCATAGTTCGCTGTACTGCCGGCGATCATAATACTGCCGTCTCTCAATGTAATCATGTCTCTGCCGTATTCTGAATCCGTACCGTATTTGTTGATCCATTTGATCTGTCCGCCTCTATCAATACGACCAATAGTCATGGTTGATTTGAAAAAAGTAGGACTGGCATTAAAACAAAAAAGGATATCCCCATTGTCTGCTTCTGTGATTCCGAAATTTGTATTGGTAGCGGACTGACTTATGCCAAGAAACTTAGACCAGATAATGTCTCCGGTACAGCTGTAGTAGGTAAGAACACCATTGATTATAGCCGGAGAAGAAGTGTCTCCTGCAAAGCCCATAGTAGCAAAAGTTCCATCTTTGAAGCCCTCAATAGCATATAAGTTGATGCCACTGTTTTTTCCCTGAGCATTGAAAGGATCTGAATAATACAGCTTCTGAAATGTAATATTTTGTGCAAAAGCTTCAAAGCTAAATGAATAAATAGTAATAAATAGTAGAATGTATTTTTGAATTGATCTTGTCCTGTTCATAATCAAAGAATTGCGCCACCAAAATAGGGAATTTTTCGGGATTGAATGACTAAAAATTCAGTTTGATTTTTGAGCTGAAAGCCCCGAGGTTGTGTATAGATCAAATTGAGTAAAAAAAATCTGTGCAAAAATCTTGGGGGCATGATCTTTCTTATATGCATCCAAAAATAAATCCAACTGATTCTCTAAACTAATATAAATAAGATATAAAAATATATGTTAAAATATTTGCTTTTTGATGAATGAATGTTTAGGTTTGCAATACAATATTAGTTAACACATAATAATACAATTGCCTATGGATAGAAAACCAAAATGAAAAGAACAAGCTACCTTAAAACACATTAATTAAACATTTTTTTACATCAAACAATTTTTACACATGAAAAATTCCATTTTGTTGTACACAACAACACAACAACACAA
>DEQQ01000052.1:0-43771 GCA_002360455.1 Saprospiraceae bacterium UBA3362 | reverse complement strand
CAACAACACAACAACACAACAATTTTAGCCTTCGTTCCTGCATATTATTGATATTCTATTTAAACTTATTTATGTTTGGAATATCGGTTTATGCGCAGCCATTACCTGCTCCTTGTGGTCCCGGCTATTCTATTTCCGTTAGTGCAGTAACTGGTTGTTCTCACATGCTGCAAGCTAATGTTCCTGACCCAAGCACAATTCTAGACGTTACTTGGATTATTTCTACTACAGGTACCAATGTTAAAGAATGTGAGAGATTTAATTTTGAGCCCCTTAATCTATTATATGATGTTTGTTTCAATGGAACATATAACATTAAGGCAATCATCCATAAAGATGATGGAAGCTATTGTACTATTAGCCAAAATCTTTATTTAGCTTGTATAAACTCTATTTCTTGTGCAAATGCAGCTAGTACCAATCCTGCATTTCACTATGCATACATGGATGCCGGACCCTGTAATGGACAGACATATACTTGGTTCATGTTTTGGCCGGTTACAGAACCAACATGCAAGGGAATTTATACTTATAAGCTGTATTATGAGACATGCACCGGCTGTACATCTATGATATTACCCGATGCTAAAGTTTGTAATGTAGCGATAAAGAATAATAGTTATTGGATGATGGAAGTTAGTACGAATCATTGTTGCTTTCCTAATGGTTGGAAAAAGTATTATAAAGGATTTGCAGATGTTAATGCCCTCGTGGATTGTCGTAGATGGTGTGGATTTGACCCACGTGGTTGTTTAGCAGGAGATGATTTGTACCAATGCGGTGCAAATATGCCTCCCGCAGGCGTTCCTTGTTTTTCATATTTTAATAAAGAAATTGAGACAACAAGATTGACTGGCTTTGAGCAAAATAATTTTGCAAGCTATTATAATGGGGAAACTATTCTTATACAATCTAAAGAAAGTATCCGCGACGTTATAAATATTAATATTTATACTTTAGATGGAAAACTAGTTAAGTCATTGGTTAAAAAGTCAATGTTAAATGGGGAAACAATAGCTTTAGATCTACCAAATCAAAATGATTTCGGAATATATCTATTAGAGATCAAAGGAGAAAATTATTCCCAAATTCAAAAAATTATTAGAATATAATATTTTCATTTTAAAATGTTGGTATCATGCGGATTTTAATCATATTTCTATTTCTTATTAATTTAAAATTGTTTGCGCAATGTTCATTTAGATACAATGGAGCTTTTGTGCGTTTGGACTTTGATTCTGAGTATTTTGATATTGCTGTACAGTACCAGTCCAACGGCCATATATATGCCGTTGGATATGGAGACGAATCAGGAGTTCCTGAGCGTACAGGAATTAAAGTTGTAAAATTTGAGTCCTGTGGCAAACTGCTTGACTCCTTTTTTATTCCAACACATAAACACATTCCTTCTATTTTAGGAACGGTCAATCATTCATTAATTCATCCTCGATATACTCCATCCACTTTATATAATGCACATAATAAGAAATACTACCTATATGATTCATATTCAGATTCGGCATTATTAACATTTACAAGATTTATGATTTTGAATCAAGATTTTCAAGTCATTCAAGATTTTATTGATAGTACCGGGCAGCCCATTCCTTATGCAGAATGGGCTGCTTTGGATTCTAAAGGAAATTATTATTTTAATTCTCGTGGAGGAGTACAAACTTCATGCAATAGATTGTATAAATGGGATATCCAAAGCAATCAGGTGAATCGAATATTCAGTATAGATAGCTGCTATCTGGAAATGAAGCCCTATTTTGATGAGCAGGATAATTTTTATTTTATACTTTCGGCAGGTCCCTCCCAGAATGTAATAAGAAAATATTCACCGGATTTGAAGTTGCAATGGGAATTCAGAGACAGCTGTAAGTTAAGCGCGTTTCAAGATATGTTAATCGAGGGCAATACCATTTATCTGGCCGGCTCAACCTGCAAGTCTCAGGCTCAAACTCTGCCCTGCATCTATGTTCTGGATACAGATGGAAAGTTATTGAGAAAGAAAACCTATACGAATCCGATCTTGGGATTGGCTTCTGATTTTAAAAAAATTATCAGAGCAAATGATGGCAACTTAGTTTTGGTTGGACCAAAAGCAAATAATCCTCAACAGCAGTTGTGGCCGATTTATCTTACAAAACTAAATCAGAATTTAGATACTATTTGGGAAAGAAAATTTAATGAAATGTATGGAGTGTATATTTTAAGCTTACGGGAGGCTGCAGATGGAGGCTTTTTAATAACCTACAATAAACCCAATAGTAGTGGTGGTTCGGAAACAGCAAATCTCATTCGGACTGCCCCCAATGGCCTTGTAGCTACTGATGAGTCCTCTGTTGCGCAGTCAAATATTAAGGTGGAATTAGTTTCTACAGTGGTATTGGATAAGCTAGAACTTAATCTAGAAGAAGAAAGAAGAGAAGACTACAGTTATGAGATAGTAGATCTTCAGGGCAAAACTGTGAAGAAAAACAAGCTACAGGATCAATCCTCAATATCTGTAGATGAGCTCAATGCGGGGTTCTATTTTTTACGAATCCGATCCTTGACAGGGAAAAGCAGCAGCTTAAAATTTTTGAAGATGCGATAGGATAAAATAGGAATATTTTAGTTTGTGAAAATTGAAAATTTCTTTAGAAAAAAACAGAATATTCTGCTCTGTGGAGGAATACTGTTGATAATATCAAGTGGCCTTATTTGCTCAATGGTTTCTGCAATAGATGGGATTGGCTTGCAAAGGTGAGAGAAATATTTTCTTTGGTAAATACAACAGATGTATCACCATAAGCAATCAATCTATGGTGAATTAAAATCACACGATCAAAATAGGAAAGAACAGAATCTAAATCATGATGAACTACAAGAATAGTTTTATTAAGAGCAGCAAGATCTTTTAGTATGGAAATCATGCGATGTTCCGTTTTTGCATCGATTCCAACAAACGGTTCGTCCATCATGATGATATCTGCATTTTGACAAATGGCTCTGGCTAAAAATACGCGCTGTTGTTGTCCGCCGGAAAGTTCGCCAATCTGTCTGTCTGCGAGTTCTGATATTTCGACTCGCTCCATGGCTTCCTGAGCGATTTTGCGGTCTTCTGTGTTGGTCCATTCCCACCATTTTTTATGAGCATATCTGCCCATCTTTACCACATCTTTTACTAAGATGGGAAAGCTCCAGTCCACTTGATCTTTTTGAGGTACATAAGCTATCTTGGTAAGCTGTGTTTTGTGATCTTGGCCAAACAGTTTGATGCTGCCGCTTTGCGCCTCTATCTGTCCCAGAATACATTTGAATAAGGTTGATTTTCCGGCTCCATTGGGACCAATCAAGCCATGAATATGCCCGGATTCTATTTTAAGGTAGATGGAAGAAAGAACTTTTTTACTCTCGTAAGCAAAATTGAGTCCTTTGATTTCTATGGTTATTTCGCTCATGAGAACAATGTTTTTCTATTGATCCAACCTATAAGGGACAGGATCAAAATGTACACTACAACTATAGCAGCAATAATGAGTTGCCTCGAAATTTGGAATGAGGAGTTTCGATTGGATAATTGTACTTTTAATGCATTGACCAAAGTCAATGTATTTTGTTTCATCATTTCGATGTATGTCGACGCAGGACTCTGAGAATCCCCAAGTGAGTCTGCATACAATGCTCCGCCTAACTTGATGTTCTGGGCTTTCACTAACGAATTGATCATTTTGGGGTTTACGGTATTTTCAATAAAAATGGCCGGAATGTTTTTCTCCTGAATTAATTTATTCATCGCAATGTAATCTTCTGTGCGCACATCGGCGTCAGTACTAATTCCCAATAAAGAGTGAACTTCCATTCCATATCGATTTCCATAATATCGAAAAGCGTCATGCGTAGTTATAATCACTCGCTGGGTTGTCGGAATCATTGCAATTTGCCGGACTATCCAATCGTGTAAATCCTGCAGCTGTTTTTTATAAATATTAAAATTAAACTCATATTCTTTTTCATGCACAGGGTCCATTTCTGATAGAGCTTGAAAAATTCGCTCTGCATAAATTTGAGCATTCACGGCGTCCATCCATGCATGGGGATCTGTGGACTGATTGTGTATTGGATCTTGAATGGCTGTGATTCCTTCGGTAAGCAGAACCTGTTTATTGCTTTTGCTTGATTGTTGAATCAATTGATTAAGCCAGCCTTCAAAACTCAAACCATTGACTAAAATGAGATCTGCAGATTTGATTTTCAATACATCATTTGGAGTAGGTTCATATTGATGAGGATCAGACCCACGCGGAACGATGACATCCGTTTCTATAAGATCTCCACCGATAACTTGAGCCATATCCTGCCACATGGAAGCAGTGGCTAAGACTTTTAGCTTGTTTTGTGCTGTTGAAAAAGAAACAGAAAAAATAAGGATAAGGAAAATCGCTCTCATATCGTCTTTACCAATAAATCTCTTGCAATATCCATGCTGAGCTGGACTTCTGAACCATCATCCGTTTTTATAGTATGCATCTTAGAAAAATGATTTACGGCGATCAATCGAATAGACTTGCCCGGAGTTAGTTTTTGTTCGGATAAATACTGTAAAAAACCGCTGTCATGCTTCCTCACGCCGGTAATATGCAGCTCTTTATGAAACTCCTTGACTTCGGCTAAAGTGCACTGAGGCCTGAAAGTAAAACTTCCATTGGAGTTGGGAATAGGGTCTCCGTGAGGATCGTATTTTGGATTCCCCAAAAAGCGATCTAAACGGTCTATCAACTCATCCGACTGCACATGTTCCAGTTGTTCTGCAATTTCATGGACCTGATCCCAAGAAAAGCCCAGCGTATCGTGCAAAAAGCTCTCCCATAATCTATGTTTTCTCAGTAGCTTGAGCACAGTGCTCTGCCCATCTTTGGTCAGAGATACACCATAATATTTTTCGTAGTACAACAGTTGCTTGTCAGACAATTTTTGAATCATATCTGTCACAGACGCAGAACTTGTACCAAGCTCTAATGCAATGTTTTTGGTAGAAACGGTTTTATCTCCTTGATACTGAGCAATTTTGTATATGGCTTTGATATAATCCTCCTCTGTACTGGTAAGCATAAAACAATAATTTAGGCAAATCTAAATTTAATTTTGTATTTAACAAAATAATTTGACAATGGAGTTAGACTCTTCCTCATTTTCCATTCTGCCTATAAGCTCTTTTATTTCATTTTTATTTTGAACCAAATGGATTTGGAACAATATCTTTACCCTATGGAGAATTATAATTTTGAGTCTGTAATTGCTTGTATTCAAAACAGAAGATCTACACTGCCGGTCCAATTTAAAGAAGGTAAAATTCCAAAAGAAATCTTAACTTCTGTTTTAGAGTCTGTGCGATATGCTCCCACACACAAACGGACAGAACCATGGCGTTTTGTACTATTTCAAGATCAATCAAAACAAGATTTAGCTGAGTTTTTTTATTTGGATTATCAAAAGCAAACCAAACAAGAACTACAAACTGAAGAAAAGAAATTGAAGTCCGGAGAAAAAGTGTTGCAGTCGGCCGCGGTTATGGCCATCTGTGTTCATCGCAGTCCGGCAGAACAAATTCCGGAATGGGAAGAAACGGCGGCAGTTGCTTGCGCAGTAGAGAATTTTTGGCTTTCTCTGACTGCAATGGGCTTGGCAGGGTACTGGAGTAGTCCGGGAGCGAGAAATTCGTTTATCTCCTATTTCAATCTCAATGCAGAGTGGGAGTGTTTGGGCTTTTTTTATTTGGGATGGCCTGTAGATGGATTAGGTCCCAAAGAAAGGAGTAGGAAACCACTTGAGGAAATTGTGATTTGGAAATGAAATCCTTTCAATAACTTTATTCAAGTGAAAATTTAAGATTGCTTATTATCACCAATTGATTTGCTTCGAAAATAAAAAATATGGTTACAATTGACAATTATTTAGACAGCCATTACATCCACAAAAGCAATTGGTTGCGAGCTGCAGTATTGGGTGCCAACGATGGGATAATATCGATTTCCAGTTTGGCTATTGGAGTAGCGGCAGCGAGCTCCACTCGTGAGCCCATTGTTCTTGCCACAGTAGCTGGACTGGTTGCCGGGGCATTGTCTATGGCTGCAGGAGAATATGTATCAGTAAGTTCTCAGACAGATATTGAACAAGCGGATATAGAAAGAGAAAAAAAAGAACTGGAAGAAATGCCTGAGGAGGAGCTAATGATTTTAGCTCAAATCTATGAGAGAAGAGGATTGCAAAAAGAAACAGCATTGCAAGTGGCTAAGGAGTTTACGGCAAAAGATGCTCTTGCAGCCCATGTGAGGGATGAGTTAGGTTTGAATGAAATTAGTCAAGCTAATCCTATTCAAGCTGCGGTAGCTTCCGGTGCGGCTTTTACAGCAGGAGGAGTGTTGCCTTTGTTGGTTACTCTATTTGCTCCGGTATCTTTGATGGAATATTTTCTGTACGGATTTACTATTTTGTTCTTGGTGGTCTTGGGAATAATCTCAGCCAAAACCGGAGGTTCAAGCATTCCAAAAGCAATTTTGCGAATCACTGTATGGGGTACTTTGGCAATGGGACTGACAGCTTTGGTAGGTTACTTTTTTGGAGTAAGTTTGTAAAAAAAGAGCTTACAACTTTTGTTTCACTTCTTTGATTTCATAGGCTTCTATGACATCGCCTATTTGAATATCGTTAAAGTTCTTGACAGATAAACCACACTCCATATTTTCTTTCACCTCTTTCACATCATCTTTGAATCTCTTGAGTGAAGCCAGTTCGGCTTTTCCGTTAGCATTTGGATAAATAACAATTCCGTCTCTGATAACGCGGATGTAATTGTTTCTTAATACTTTTCCATCGGTTACCATACCTCCGGCTACTGTTCCTACCTTGGTAATCTTGAAGACCTCTCGTACTTCTATAGAGCCTGTTATAGTTTCTTCTTGTGTAGGCTCCAACAAGCCTTCCATTGCCAACTTCACTTCCTCTATTGCTTCATAGATGATAGAGTAGGTTTTGATTTCTACACCTTCTTTTTCTGCAAGATTTCTGGCTGCAGCAGATGGTCTAACCTGGAATCCGACGATTATAGCGTCTGAAGCAGAGGCTAACAAAATATCAGACTCGATAATTTGGCCCACGGCCTTATGAATTACACTTACTTGAATTCGATCTATAGACAATTTAATTAAGCTGTCTGCTAAGGCCTCTACGGAGCCGTCCACATCTCCCTTGACAATGAGCTTCAATTCTTTGAAGTTTCCTAGAGCCAAACGTCTTCCGATCTCATCCAAGGAGATACGTTTAGATGCTCTTGTAGCCTGTTCGCGAGAAATTTGAGCTCGTCTGGAAGCAATGGCTCTAGCCTCGGACTCATCTTCCATCACTTTCCATTTTTCTCCAGCAGTAGGCGCGCCGGTTAGACCTAAAACCATTACCGGAGTAGATGTTTTTGCATCTTTGAGCTTTTGCCCTCTTTCGTTGAACATGGCTTTGACTTTTCCGGAATATTCGCCGGCTAAAATTACATCACCCATGTGCAAAGTTCCATTCTGAACAAGCAGTTTACAAACAAATCCACGGCCTTTATCAAGAGAAGCTTCTATTACGGTACCTGTTGCCAAGCGATTAGGATTGGCTTTGAGTTCCAATACTTCTGCCTCAAGGATGATTTTTTCTAATAAAGCATCAATTCCTAATCCGGACTTGGCTGATATTTCTTGAGAAGAGTATTTTCCACCCCAAGAATCTACCAAGAAATTCATCTGAGATAGCTCATTTTTGATCCTTTCGGGATCTGCTCCGGGTTTATCTACTTTATTTATAGCAAAAACTATAGGCACATTTGCTGCTTGAGCATGGGAGATGGCCTCTTTGGTTTGAGGCATAATTCTATCATCTGCTGCAATAATAATGACCGCTACGTCAGTGACTTTTGCGCCTCGGGCTCTCATTGCAGTGAAGGCTTCGTGACCCGGCGTATCCAAAAATGTAATTTTCTTTTGATCAGGACCCACGGTTACTTCATAGGCTCCAATATGTTGAGTAATTCCTCCGGCCTCTCCTGAGGCAACATTGGTTTTTCGGATATAATCCAGCAAAGAGGTCTTACCATGATCCACGTGACCCATTACTGTAACGATAGGAGCACGAGGTTTGAGATCTTTTGGATCATCTTCTATCTCCTCTTCCTCTTCTTTATGATCTTCTACAGAAATAAATTCTATTTTGAAGCCAAATTCGGACGCCAATATTTCGATAACTTCAGCATCAAGACGCTGATTGATCGAAACAATAATTCCCAAATTCATACAAGTGGTAATTACCTCTGTTACCGGGACGTCCATCAAATTGGACAGTTCACTTACAGAGACAAATTCAGTAAGCTGAATTGTTGAGCGGTCAATGCCGGATTCTGCTGCTTCTGCTTTGCCGCGCATTTCTTCTCGTTTATCTCTACGAATTTTTTGACGCTTGTTTTTACCACCCATATTGAGTCGCGCCATCGTTGCTTTGATTTTGTCCTCAATTTGCTTTTGAGAAACTTCCTTAACTGTAGGTTCTTCAGTTCTTCGTTGACCCGGTCTATTAAAATTAGATCTATTCCCCTGAGAGACATTGCTTACGTTTACAGCTCCTGTAATTTTTCGTTTGCGCTTTTTCTTTTGAGCATCGGCAGAGCTCGCATTGGGATTTGCCGGTTTATTGCCACTTGAAGATCCTGCAGGAACATTTCTTCGATCATCTTTTTTCTTAGGACTCTCCTTCTCACGGGTAAACTTGTTGGTGTCTATTTTTCCAACAATTTTTAATCCTTTAAGCTCAGGAGCCTTTATTCTGGTGATTTCTTCTTCTACCGGAGCTGCAGGTTCAGTTGGTTTTACGGGTTCTTCTTGTTTTACCTCCTCAACAGCTTCTTTTTTGGTTTTAGAAGTTTTTGTCTTTGTTTTTGCCTTTTTGGTTTCTTCCTCTGATTTCTCAGACTTATTTGGTTTTTCCAAAGCTATTTTACCGACAACCTTTAGTTTAGGTTTCAGTTCCTCATCTACTTTTACCGGGATTAATTCTTCGGGTTTGGCTTCAGGTTTGGCTTTTTCTTTTGGAGCTGCTACCGGTTTGGTAGGTTCTGCAACGGGTTCGCCAAACAAATTAATCTGTACTTTTGGAGCCGGTTTTTCCTTTGGGGCAGCTACCGGTTTTTGCAATTGTGCAGCTTGTTCTTTTTCAATAATAGACCCCTTGAACTCTTTGAGAAGTTCATCATACATCTCATCAGTAACTTTTGCAGTTGGTTTGCTGTCAATTTCATGACCTTTTTTCTGCAAATGGTCCACAATGGTCTGTAGTCCTAAATTAAATTCAGTTGCAACTTTAATTAATAATCGGGTCATTAGTTTTTTTTATCGATCTACGATGGTTTTTTTATAATCTTAATCTTCAAATTCTGCTTGCAAAATCTCAATTACATTTTGAATTGTTTCTTCTTCCAAGTCAGTTCTTCTTACCAATTCTTCAACACTTAGATTAAGTACAGATCTTGCTGTATCGCATCCAATGTTTTTAAGAGCTTCTATCACCCATTCTTCAATTTCATCATTGAATTCATCCAAGTCCACATCATCCAATTCTCCATCTTCTTGATCTCTGTATACATCAATTTCGTAGCCTGTAAGTTTTGAAGCCAATTTGATGTTGGCACCACCTCTTCCAATGGCAAGGGACAATTGATCTGCCTTTAGATAAACATTTGCTTTTTTATTTTCTTCATCGATTTCTATATTATTGACCTTGGCAGGAGTCAGAGCACGTTGAATATATAAAGTAGTATTGTTGGTATAATTTACAATATCAATATTTTCATTTCTCAGCTCTCTCACAATGCCATGAATTCTGCTTCCTTTCATCCCAACACAAGCACCTACAGGATCAATTCTGTCATCAAAAGATTCAACAGCCACTTTGGCGCGTTCGCCGGGCATTCTTACAATTTTTTTAATGACGATAAGTCCATCTTCTATTTCGGGAACCTCTTGTTCCATCAATCGCTGCAAAAAAGTACTGTCGGTTCTACTGCAATTGATTACCGGAAGATTGTTTCGAAGTTCAACTTTTTTGATCACTGCACGCACGATATCTCCTTTTCGGAAATGGTCAGCCTTGATCATTTCTGTTCTTGGCAAGATCAATTCATTGTTTGTTGCGTCATCAATAATCAATATTTCTCTTTTGAGCACCTGATTGACTTCACCTATCACAATTTCTCCTTCGCGCTCTGCATATCTTCTGTAGATATCATCTTTCTCAAGCTCCATAATTCTAGAAACCAGAGTCTGGCGAGCCGCCATAATCGCCCTTCTTCCAAAATCATCAAACTTCAACTCCTCATAACACTCCAAACCAACTTCATAGCCTTCATCAAAAGTCAAAGCTTCAGAAATAGCAATTTGCTTCAGGTCATCCGTAACCTCACCGTCCGGCACAATATTCCGAACTCGCCAAATTTCCAAGTCACCCTTCTGCGCATTGACGATCACATTGAAATTATCATCAGAGCCATATTTCTTTTTTATCAAAGAACGAAAAACATCCTCCAATACTCTCACCATGGTAGGACGATCAATATTTTTACCGGCTTTAAACTCCGAAAAAGTATCCAGCAATTTCATCGACTTTGTATTTTATCTGTTAGTATATTTTATTGTTTTTATTTCCTTTGGCTGTGCCCTTCACTTCGTTCAGGTCGGAGTCTTCCGGGCTCGCTGTCGCTCGGTGCTTTGCACCAAGCCCTCCAGCCTCCTCACAGATTGCCCGAACTAAATTTTATTGTCCAATTGCTTGTCAAAACAGCTTTTATTGAAGTCTAAATATTAGCCGGATCATCTTGAGATCCTCTACTAAAATTGAACCTGAACTTTGGCCTCTTTTATCAGACCAAAAGGAATTTCTTGTTCAATGACCACTTTTATATTTTTCTTTCCTTCTTTGACTTTTTCTTCTTTGCTCAGAATGATGGATTGCTCTGTCGCTTTGATCAATTGACCTTCCATTACCTGATCTTCAGAGTTTTTAACTTTGAGTGTTCTCCCTATATTTTTTTGATACTGCCTGAGGAATTTTAATGGCCTACTCAAACCCGGTGAAGAAACTTCAAGAACGTAATCCTCCCCAAACCATTTTTTCTCATCTAAGACAGCCTCCAAATAACGACTTAATTCCTGACATTTTTCAAAATTGATCATGGAGTCGCTATCCACATAAACAGATACTTTTTTGGGACCGGTTTCTATATCCACAAGAAAACAATCCTGATACTTCTCTTCTTGAAATTTTTCAAGAAGCAAATTGGCAATATTTTCTGAGTATCTGTCCAAATTAAGGAAACAAAAAAGGGAACTTTCTGTTCCCTTCCTATCAAAGTCCGTGCAAATATAGTACATTTTGCCAAATTCTCAACATATTGACCAGCTTTTACATAAAGGCTACCAAAAAGAATTTCTAAGTGCCGATCAGGGGCTTGAGCTCTTTTTGAATGCCCCGACGGCGGATTTAATGCACCTTGCACACAGTCTTCGTAAACGGGCAGTCCCCGAGAACAAGGTCACTTGGATCATTGATAGAAACTCCAATACAACCAATGTTTGTATTGCCAATTGTAAGTTTTGCAATTTTTATAGACCCCCGGGACATGCCGAAGTGTATGTGACCAAAATTGAAGAGTACAAGCAAAAAATTGATGAATTGTATCGCTATGGTGGTCGGCAGCTGCTTTTACAAGGAGGTCATCACCCGGATTTGGGTCTGGATTATTATTGCAATTTGTTTCGAGAGCTTAAGTCCTACTATCCGGATCTCAAGTTGCACGCTTTGGGGCCTCCGGAAATTGCTCATATCACAAAACTGGAAAAATCTACACATACTCTTGTATTACAGGCTCTTATAGAAGCAGGGCTCGACTCTCTTCCCGGTGCCGGAGCAGAGATTTTGAACGACAGAGTGCGACGCTTGGTTTCCAAAGGAAAATGCGGGGCTCAAGAATGGCTTGATATTATGCGAGCGGCTCACAAGCTCAATTTGACCACATCCGCAACAATGATGTTTGGGCATGTAGAAACGCTCAAAGAAAGAATGGAACACCTTGTAGATATCAGAACTGTCCAATCTGAAAAACCGGCTACAGCCAAGGGATTTTTGGCCTTTATAGCATGGCCATTTATGGATGAGGGAACCATGCTCGTAAGACTAAAAAGAGCCAAAAATGAAACCACGGCAGATGATTATATTCGTATGGTTGCATTGTCAAGAATTATGCTCCCCAATATAATCCATATTCAGGCTTCATGGCTCACGGTCGGCAAGCAAACCGCACAGTTATGTCTTTATGCCGGGGCAGATGACTTTGGGAGCATTATGATAGAAGAGAATGTAGTATCTGCTGCAGGGGCTCAACATCGTTTTACATCCCAAGGCATACAAGATGCCATTAGGGAGGCCGGGTTTGAACCTCAGCTCAGAAACCAACAATACGAACCCATTCTTCTTCCCGTAGAAATTGAACAACAGCTATTGGATAAGCAAAATTTGATCGTAGATTAAATCCATAGCAGAAACTATCATTTTCTGTGCAATTTTCTTTATCTTCGTATTTTTTGAAACCAATACACCATGTTCAAAAATACTTTTGCGGTAACTCTTAGTTTTATTCTGGTTTTTCCATGTTTTGCTCAACTGTCCAAACCAAGTATAGAGGCTCCAAATGTTGGATGGGGATGGTTCAATCTAAGAATGAGCGATAACTCGGTAAAGCCATTTGCCACAGATTGGTATTTATTTGATCCTGTAAAAAATCAAGTGGTCCTTAAGACTCAATGCGACCCAAGCATGTGCAATGAACTGTGCAGAGGTGAATACGACGGCGACAGTTATGACATCAGAGAAAAATTGGTCATAGGGAATACTCCGGGTCAAAACTATATTGCCAAAGTAAGATATAGTGATGGGAATCGCTGGTCAGACTGGAGTGAACCCATCAACATTCAAGTGCCGCCGGAGGACTTAATAACAGGAAATGAGCTAAACATCATAGTTTGGGGAGATGAATTTGTTATTGGCCCTGATTATTGTGGAGTAGAAAGCTCTGTAAGAGTTCAGGGAAGTAAATCAGACATGGATCATTTTTGTCATGCATTGGAAAATGACTTGAGACGAATTACGAATAAAAACATTAGAGTAATCAACGAAGGGCAAGCCGGGAGCAAACTCTCGGATTGGAAGCAAATAATGGAGCAGAAGTACAACAGTATTTATGCAGATGAAGAACGCTATCCGGTCGCATTATTTTTTTATGGTGCAAATGATATTAAGTCGTCACAAACAACAAATGAATATGCCAAAACCTTAAATGATTTGATCTATTTCATAACCCAAGAGAAAAAACGACGCAGCATGATAAGCTCAGCATCCTATAGCACAAGAGAAGAATTGATGCCGTATGACAAACAATTTGGGTTCAGATCTCAGTGGAACTTGGTCATGGCTCTCAATTTGCAAAACAATAATTTACTCTACAAAGGCATAGACCTGTATCAAATAATGAAAAACGATAGTTTGAGATACTTGTCAGGAGATGGTTACCATTTAGACCTTACAGAAGGCTCTGTTGAGATTGTGCATATCCTTTCTCCAAAGCTTGAAGAAATGATCAATCGGATTACCAAAACCGATGGACCTATTAGTTTAGAGCAAAAAATCAATCTATGGTGGAATAAAAATGACAACGAACTTGTCTTTGACAGACAAAATCTCCCATTAGATAGAGCTTTCTTAAGCCTGTATGACCTGTCAGCTAAAAAAAGGATTTCCCAGCCAATAGAATGGTCTAAAAACGCTATAAGTACAGTCAAAGTTAATACTCTTGTGCCCGGAATTTATAGTGTCATTCTCACCGATTCTGCTCAAAAAATCATTCTGAGTCAAAAAATTTGGATAGAGTAATTAAATTTGCAGCTCCATTCTGCGTTTTCACTATTCAAATTAACAAAAAATTAGGATAAGTTTATCTCTACTTTGACGCAATATTTGCGTCTAAAACGAGACTTTTGTGTATATATTTATTGAATTTAAAATCAAAAAAACATGAAGATTACAAATTTTTTAATGTTGCTTACAACTTTAATGATTGGATTGACCTCTTGCGGTGGTTCAAAAAAGGCAGCAACTACAGCAGAACCATCTGCCATTTCGGGAATTGAACAACAAGTAACCGGTATTGATGGAGACGCTTCTTTGGTAGAAAAAACTGCCGATGTCAAAGTTCCTGAGAAAGCTAAAATTTCCACTTTTACTGATGCCAACGGTACAATTCAAAAAATTACCAAGGTAAGCACTACTGCAGCCGGAGAAAAAACCTCAAACTACTTCTTTGTTGACAACAACTTAGTTTTCAGCAGACACACTGAGAAAAACGGTTTGAAAGAAAAAGGAAAAACTATTTTCACTGAGAAAAAATATTTCTTTGGAGACAACAAGTTGCTTAGCGCAATGATGAAGGAAACAAAAGTAAGTACAAAGGATTTGGCAAATGCAGATATGAAAATTGCTAAATCAAAGTTTAAAGAATTTGTACCTACAATCAATGTATTAAGAGATGAAATGGGAATAATTAAAAAACTTAAGCAAACAGTAAAATAAAATATTGCTAAATCAAAATTTAAATTATAAATACAATGAAAAAAATCTTATTATTTTTAAGCGTTATTGCATTGACATGGACTGCCTGTACTCCTGATGATAACACCGGAGGTGGTGGAAATAACGGACCCGTATTAACTACAAACTCGGGGATAGGTTTTGCTAAAGATGGAGATACATTAAGATTATTGCCAAAAGATACATTTAGATTAAGTATATCCGGAGTAAAAGGGACTACAAGTTTAAAGCACATTTCTATATTCGAAAATGGTGCAAACGTACCTGTAGCTCGTATTAATCTTGATGGAACGGCAGCAGCGGCAAATCCATCTTTATTATTTAATGAGGAAAAAGATGGACTAAGCAATTACATCATCAGCATCAAAACTCAAGACACTCCAACGGTGGCAACTTATAAAGTTGTACTTACAGATGAAGGAGGTTTGTCAGATGAAGTTAGTGTGTACGTGATTACAAAAGTTGGAATTAGATCCAGTGATCCAGTGATTTTGTACAATTATTCAGGTCCAAATCCAGGAGGATTAGATTTGATTAACAGTAAGCAAGTTCCGTCTGCAAGTGCAAGTGCACATATAAGAGATTTTGGTAACATTTCAGGCAGCTGGGGAAAACGATATTTCCAACAAAACGGAACTCAAATAAGAGTCCCTGCAGCCGGTTTTGATTTGACCAAATTAAAGTTTTCTGACGAAATTTCAACGGCTTACAATGCCGGAACAGATACACCAAACGGTGATATCGCTTTCAATGTAAATACAGTATTCTTAGCAAAGAACGGAAACTCTTATTTTGTATGTAAAGTACTTAGAGTATTCGAGACAGCTAGTGATAACCTAGACTATTCAGAGATAGTAATTTACAGGTAATAAACTTACTTAATATTAAAGATACAAAGCCTCAGCATTAAAACTGGGGCTTTTTTATTTGTGTGAATCCTTAGTATGATCAATTTTCAAAGCTCATAGAGAATAAGCTTAAATGTTTTAACTTTGACTTTCAAATTCATATCAAAATATGTCAAAAAGAAAATTACTCTTAACAGTCTCTATCTTATTTTACTCTATTGGATTGGTGGCTGCAGATGATGGAGAGATATTAAAAAAAGAACTGAATAAGCTATTTCCCAATTGTAAAATTTCAGAACAAAACAACTCCAAAGACTATAGTCTAATTTACGAGATTTTGATTCCTCAGCAATGGGATCACAACGATCCCGCAAAAGGAGTTTTTTTTCAAAAAGTACTTCTATACCATAAAGGATTTAAAAATGCAAATCTATTGGTGACAGAAGGATATGAGTCTCGAGATCGAGTATACGAACTTGCAAAAGTTTTAAATTCTAATCAATTTATTGTAGAATATAGATATTTCGGGAAATCACTTCCTCCCCAACAGGATTGGAGTTTATTAAATCATTATCAGGCGCTGAGAGATCTGCATTACATTCAAAATAAATTGGCGAAACTGTATAAGAAAAAATGGGCATCCACCGGGGTTTCGAAAGGAGGGACAACAACAGCTTTATACAAACTTACATTTCCAAAAGATGTTGCCCTGAGCGTAGCTTATGTTGCGCCTTTCCCAATTGCACAAGAAGACCCTCGGACAATCGCTCATTATAAAAAAGAAATTGGAACAGAAGAATGTAGAAACAAGATCAGTCAGTTTCAAAAAACAATGCTTAAGAAAAGAGAAGAAATTAGACCTATGCTGGAACAATTGGCGATTACAGATTCGGTAAGTTTTCCTTTGGGACTGGATAAGACAATAGATTATGCCTCTGTGGAGTATCCTTTTTCTTTCTGGCAATGGAGCTTTCCTTGTAACGAAATTCCGGATTCCAATGCATCAGCAACGGAAATTTTTAGACATATAGAAGAGGTTGTAGATTTTAACTATTATGATGATAAAACCTGTGCACAATTCCTTCCGGCTTACTATCAGTTTATGACTGAGTTTGGATATTATGGGTTTGATACCACCGGACTAAGCGAACTCCTTATTTATGAAAACAGTTTGAGCAATTTGGAGTTTTGTCCCAAAAATACAAGCTTAAAATTTAGAGAAAACTATATGCAAAGCATGAAAGAACAGGCCACCTATAGCAAAGAAAAAATAATTTACATTTATGGTGAAAATGATACCTGGACCTCATGCGGTATTATTCCGGATAAAACATCGAGTTCAATGAGATTTGTGAAAAAAGGAGGAGGCCATCGGACTAAAATAAAGGATTTAGCCCCAGAGGATCAGAATCAAATTAATAAAGTACTAAAGAAGTATATGAAAGTCAAATTGGCCGAAAATTCAAATTAAGAAAGTAAATTGAAAATAATAGTCATCAAGTTAATTTATAAATTAAGTTTAAAGTAAAATGAATTCAATACAAGGCATTTCTTTTTTAGATCTAGTAGATCGCTATGGGACTCCGCTATATGTTTATGATGCAGATATTATAAAACGACAGGTAGATAGACTCAATAATGCTTTTCATGTACCGCACTTAGGAATTCACTTTGCTTGTAAGGCATTAAACAATATAAATATTCTAAAACTTTTGCGTGAATGGGGCTGCGGTCTAGATACTGTTTCCATACAAGAAATTTGGTTAGGTCTAGAAGCGGGATATAAAGCTTCAGAAATTATTTATACTCCAAATTGTGTTGGAGTAGATGAGATAGAAATGGCGATAAAGCTTGGTGTTCAGGTCAATATTGATCACATAGAAACTCTCGAATATATTGGTTCTCACTATCCAGATACAAAAATTTGTATCAGGATAAACCCTCATGTTATGGCAGGAGGAAATGAAAAAATAAGTGTAGGACATATAGATTCAAAATTTGGAATATCGATTTATCAAATGCCATTAGTCCTTAGATTAGTACAGGCGCTCAAGCTAAAAATAAATGGATTGCACATGCATACGGGATCTGATATTTTAGATCCGGGAGTATTTACCCTTGCTTCTGAAATATTATTTGATGCGGCGAGGAAATTTCCCGATCTGGAATTTATTGACTTTGGCTCCGGGCTAAAAGTACCTTATAAAGTGGATGATGTCAGTACAGATGTAGAAGAATTGGGCGAATTGCTATCAAAGTCATTTAATGAATTTTGTAAAGAGTATGGCCGGGAGTTGAAATTGTATTTTGAACCCGGAAAATTTTTAGTAAGTCAAAGCGGATATTTTTTGGTAAAAACCAATGTCATCAAACAAACACCATCTACTGTTTTTGCCGGGGTAGACTCAGGGCTTAATCACCTTATTAGACCTATGTTTTATGGCTCTTACCACAGCATTGAAAACATAAGCAACGAAACGGGTAGACCTAGAATTTATAATGTGGTGGGTTACATTTGTGAGACTGATACATTCGCAAGCAATAGAGCAATATCAGAAATTCATCCGGGCGATATTTTATGTTTCAAAAATGCCGGAGCTTATTGTTACAGTATGTCTTCAAATTATAATTCACGTTTCAGGCCGGCGGAAGTATTGATACACAATTCTAAGGACTATCTAATCAGAAAAAGAGAGACAATGGATGATCTTTTACGCAATCAAATTATTGCCGATTTGTAATAGTAAATCTTCTTGTTATGTTAGAGACGGAGGGCATTGTATTACGACATGTTAGATATAAAGAGTCAAGTTTAATTTTGGATATTTTGACAGAAAAACTTGGGTTTCGGTCATTTATAATGAACTCTGTATTTAAAAAAGGAAATCAAAGACTTGCTTCTGTACTTCAACTTATGAATATAGTGGAGCTTGTTTGTTATTACCACGAGAATAAAACCATTCATAGAATTAAAGAAGTTAGACCTTCGGTTTTATATCAATCCATTCCCTATGACATCAAGAGGGCTGCTATAGGAGGATTTATTCTTGAATTATTACGAAAGACAGTCAAGGATCTGCAAACACAAGATGAGCTTTATTCTTTTGTGAGATCCTCTTATTTGCAATTGGACGAATCTGCTTTACCTGACCCCAATTTTCATATCAGTTTTATGATTCAATTTACTCGATATCTGGGAATCATGCCTACCATGGACCACGATCCATTGATTAAGAATTCTTTCGATATCCAAAATGGCCAATTTGTTTTATATAATGAACAAAATCAATATCATTTGCGACCTGATATTTCTTCGGATTTAGCACTTCTCATGAACGGACAATCCATTGGTATTGATAGTATAAAAAGAAAACAATTATTAGATTCTATGATACTCTATTACAGAATGCATATAGATAACTTTGGAGAAATGAAAACACAAGAAATTTATAAAACCGTACTTCATTAATCTTTATTTTTTTTTAATCAAACTGTATAAGGAAAAGCCAATGACTAATAGGCTTAATGACAAGGATTTGAGATAGAAAGAAGAAACAATACTTCCTACAATTAAAAAAATTAAAAGAGGATGCTTCTTGGCCCATGCTAAACTTGGTTTAAATTTTAAAACAGGAAAAGTGGAAACCATACAAATGCCTATACCAATTGCTGTGGTTGGATAAACTAAAGTAGAGATATTGAAATGTTCAGGAAGGATAAAAAGTCCCATAACAAACAAGGCGGCCATTGGAGAAGGCATGCCTTCAAAATCGTTTGGAAGTCCGTCCGTTTTTACATTGAAACGAGCCAGTCTAAAAGCAGCCAAGATGCACATAATAAAACAAACGCAAGACCATAGACCCAATTCTTCTTTACATTGATAGTATAAAAAGAATGAAGGGGCAAGACCAAAACTAATCAAATCTGCAAAGGAATCCAACTGTATACCCAGATCAGATTGTTGGTTGAGCAATCGAGCCAGGTATCCGTCAAATAAATCAAAAATCAAACTTCCAATTAAGCAAATTAATGCAATATCTATCTGATCCCCCTGAATCAGGAGTATAGCAGCTATTCCACAACTTAGATTTGCCGCTGTAAGTAAATTAGGAATACTGAACATTTAAGGGTAAAGATATACAGAACCGGTTAAAACTTTTTATTAAAAAATGTGCTTGCTAATCCGATAAAACCAGAGCATCAAAGAAATATTCAAGTCAAATATCAAAGGACGAAAGAAAAAGGCTTGCCAAAAACTAGCAAGCCTTTTTTATATTTTCGAGAGCAATGGTTTAATCTTGAATGATTAATTTTTTCATTTCCGTTCTTGATCTATCATTGCTAATGCAATAGAGATAGCTGCCCGAACTCAATGATTCAGTATTCAATTCTAGCTGCTTTTGTTGAGAGCTGATCGGTATTTGTAATAATTTATGACCTAAAATAGTATATAATTCGAATTTGTAATCATTGCCTGAAATTCCGCCTAGTTCAATAACAGTAAATTGATTAACTACAGGATTTGGTTTGTTTTGACTCAATATGATTTTAGAAATTTCATGATCAAAATCAACTGAAGAAATGATGCCATGAAACCATTTATATACTGTGGACATGAATACCGGACCAACAGCAGAACTTAATTGTTCCAGTCCGGGAGCCAGCCACACCGTTTTATATTTTGAATTTGTATTTCTTACAGCGGCAGAATTTTTAGTCACATCTGTCGTCCCGTTGTAGGTAAAAATAGCGGTACCCTCAGGGGAAGGTTTGATTCGATCCGGAAAGAAATAACTGGCACTGTATTTAGAAGAAATAGTACCTGTTGCAATTGAACCGAAAATACCATCGGTTTTAATCGGAACAAATGAAGTTAAACTAGAGGCTCCGTCATCAATATAGTCAACACCCATAATTTCTCTGGCGAATGATTTCCCTTCTTCGCTTGTATAATCAGTGGCTTGAGCATCAAAGGTAGACCAGGCGACGTCTTGTCCACTGATCATGACATTGCCACCTGATTCAGCAAAGCTTCTTAAGAAAACGGCCAACTCAGGTGTAAGACTTGGGAATGTCCATCCTGCATTGAAATAAATGTGCTTTATTCCAGCCAATTGATTTCCTTTTGCAGCTGCCAACAATACAAACTCGGAGGCATTACCGTATTTGTTTCCTCCGTTTGATTTCATTGCGTCGGTATATAGATTTGACCACGAGCTGGTTTTTAAGTCTCTATAACCGGCAAGTGGACTATTGTTCACCACAAAGTCCTCTACATTGGAAATAATGTATGAACTAAATAGGGAAGGATTAAATCCTAATGCCAGGTTGTTTTTGGTTTGTACCGAAAGAACATTGCTTACGATAGCTGAACTGTTGCCTGTTGTAGTTTTAATATTAAAAGTTAAAGATTGGCCGGCTTTAATAGGATGATTTGAATTATTGGCTACAGGCTTTCCCTCTACAAATAATTCAATTTTGTAATCTGCAGGAGCATTGGAAGTGTAAGAGAGAATAAGTTCATCATCTGTAGTTCCGGTGTTAGAAAGCGAATATTCATATTCTTTGCTTGCATTGGAAGCAAGATTAATTACATTATCTGAAGGAACTTTGGTTACTAATGATTTTGCATCGTAGCTTGAGCCCACATTGAGAACTTCTTTAGTAAGACTATTTTGTACGAAACAAATAACTTCTAACTTATCCAATTGCAATGTAGGATCTTCTGTATAAGTAAAGGTTTGAGAAATTTCTGTGCCTTTTTCTCCCAAAGTTATTGCTTGACCAGCTGAAGATGGAAACATTTTTCTCATAACATTGGGAAAGTGTTTTTCACCATTTGCAGCCGGAGTTGTGAAGTTCACTTCCTTTTCTATAACAACGGTATGAAGAATATAATCTCCTGTCGGTTTATCCCCAACGGTTTTGACAACAACTTTAATGGTTCGATCGGTACCGTTATCAATCCAAGTCGGAACAACCTCTATAGGGCTTGTTTCGGCTGAGATTTCATCTACAAGACTTTGAGTTATGCTTGCCGGCTGACCCTGAGCTCTATTGCCATTCACGGCAACGTCCGGAACTCCGGAGACGGCATAATATGTCGTACGGTTTCTATTATCATTAATATTATAGACATAAAAAGGATCTGTAGCACTAGGCCACCATGGATGGTAAGAAATATGCCTTAAAATCAGGTTATTAGGACTGATAATATTGGCTTCGAAGCCGGGATTCTGAGCGGCGCAAGGACCGCATGAAGTGTTGGTAAAATGCTCTAAAAGAACTTTTTTAGGTACCTGAGCATTAAGAACACCCAGAATACTCAAACATAAAAAGAGTAATGTTTTATTCATAAATTGGATTTTTAATGTTAGGTGAAGATAATACTTTTACCCATCATTCTGTGAGAAAATTTTTTTAAGGCATGAAATCCTGATTACATTTGCAACCGACATGGATCGTTTTTTATTAAATACCAATAATTCAAAATAAAATGGCATTACTGGAAGAGTTTGAAAACCAAGGGAATTTCCTGTTTAAATTGAGGAGCTATATTCCTATTGTAATTTTGTTTGGGGGGCTTGCAGTTTTTTATTTTTACCAAAGTGACCCTTTTGCGAATTCTTTTGCATGGATCTGCTTTGCGGTTTCTTCATTAGGATTGGCAATTCGTATTTTTACGGTAGCATACACTCCCAAAAATACTTCGGGAAGAAACACGGGTGAAGGTCAAGTTGCAGATACGGTAAATCAGACAGGAATGTATAGTATTGTTAGACATCCCCTTTACCTTGGTAATTTTCTAATGTACCTTGGATTGGCAATGTTGTCGCAGCATCTTTGGTTTGTTATTTGTTTTGTTTGTGTGTTTTATTTATACTATGAACGCATCATGTTTGCAGAAGAACAATTCTTAAGAAAAAAATTCGGAACAAAATATACAGATTGGGCAAATTCTGTGCCGGCATTTATTCCATTACTAAAGACTCCAAACTCTCCGGAACTTAGTTTTAGCTGGAGAAAAATTCTTAAAAAAGAGAAAAATGGTTTGGCCGCAATGTGTGTGCTGTTTTATATTTTTTATGCTGTTTCAGTTTATCAATCTTCTTCTCAGAATTATTTTAATAGTGTCTGGTTTTATTTGGCGATAATAAGCACCCTCATTTATTTTGTTTTAAAGTTTTTAAAGTACAACAGTTCACTATTAGAAGAAGAGGGAAGATAATATAGATAAAAAAATAAGAAGTTCAAACAAGTTTTTCATCTGAACTTCTTATTTATGATATTGTAATATTATTGTTTTATAAAACTTGTGGTTTTACTATATCCTGCTTGCGTTAGTTTGATAAAATACAAACCGGAATGAAGATGTTGTACCGGAATTTGACTAAAGGATAGCTTATTTGATTGATCAATTGTCTCCTCATAAACTACTCTGCCCGAAACATCCAAGATGTAAATTTGTGCAGCGCCTTGAATGTTGGATTTGAAATTAACCTCCAATAGATCTGAAACCGGATTTGGATTCACACTGAATAAACTGAATGGATTCAAATTTTGTGAACCTACATTGCTAGAAATTCTAAAATCATATTGAAACCCACCTCCAAAATCCGGATTGAATCCGCGAACAGGAAGGAAAATAGAATTCATCTTTTTTACTATTCGAGCTGAGCCACTGCCATTGTTTGGATAGAACCAAAAATACAGCCCATCGTGACCACTGTCATTCACATACAATGTGTAGCAATCGGGAGCAAGGTTCAATTCATCTCTATATACCGTTGCAGCACTGAAGCTGGTTCTTTCTATAACCGTTTGCCCTTTTGAATTGACGATCTTGTAACTACTTTCGGCAGGAATGTTGTTGGATCTGAATTCAAAAAATAATGTTTGTGGATATACATCTACATTTCTATACAGAGTTGACATAAAATTATTCTCCTTATTTTCATCAACATTTTGATTTACATTCAGGATACGGACCTCAAAAACGGTATCCTGAGCAATCATCCAAAATTCATCTGTTGGATATGGAAGATCAATTATTTTATCATTGGCGGGATTGATCGTTCCACTCCATTCATATTTATCTTTTTTACCCGATGCTCTTCCATACTCAATCAGAATTGAGGTTATTGTTTGTTTTCCGGAATTTCTGATTTGCACACGAGGATTGCCGCAGGCGGGATTCAATCTTTCAAATTCGACACGACCGATGTTGGGCCTGATAATATTCTCTAATGAAGCATCCAAATTGGTTTTAAATTCACCATAGGAAACCAACTGACTTGAAACGAGATAATTGGCTTGATCAAGTTGAGGTGGATCTACACCATAATCAAAACTCGTACTTCCTCCCTGTGATACTAAGTTAGAGATATCAAATCGTTGTAAATCCGACGGAGCCCCCGGACACCAACCTGCACGATCGAAAATCCAAGTTCCACCTTGAGGATATATGGGATTGAATGCACATTCTTTCCATACATTGAAACTGAACTTATTGGTATTATTACCTTTCACGTTGATAAAATGTTTTCTATTGGTAAATTCACCATTCTGCTCATGACCGGTAATAGACAATCTGATGTTATGATATTTTGCAAGAGGGTTCAAATTAGTACTTCTTGCTTCAAACTTACTTTGATCTAAAAGTTGTGAAAACCAGGCTCTGTCAAATGGCCATATATTTCTAATGTCAATAATTTCTCGTTCAGGTTGCCCTTTGATAAATAAAAATTGAATATCAATTTCTTCCTGATTTTCTCCTCCCAGTTCCATGGACAATAATTTCTTCCCTTTTAAGATTGGAGCAAAATCAGAAACATCAAAGACAAAAGTTTTTCCGGAAATCCCAAGGTCCAAATTATTTCCATAAGGAGTAACTAAGGAGAGCAACTCATATTTTGCCGGTAACTTCCTAAAGTATGTTAATTTTTCAATATCTAAAGATCCATCTGAGTCCAAAATTAATTCTTCCAACTTGGTTCCATTTTCATCATATATCTCTAAGAGCCCCCCTCGATATAAATAAAAAACAGAATCTAACTTCAAATCATTATTGACAACACTATAGGCTAATATTTTTCTTGGCTGATCCGGAACAGAATCTATTACATTCACTGTATCAACGCTTATGGAAGAATATAAACCCTGTATTAGCTCAAAGGAAATCGAATTATCTGCAGTAAAATTAAGATTGGATCGCTCAGCTTTATCTTTGTAGAGTTGAACATCTGTAACCAGTTTAAGAGGAAAAGGCGATGGAGCATCGTCAATCAATTCACCGTTTTGAATTTGATTCATTTTATAGTAAAAAATTAATTGACTTCTCTGAGGATGATTTGGTTGTATATCTTGATTCATGATACTTTGAATCCCAATTGAATCCAGTTCCTTATTCCAAATAGAAAGTTGTTTCATTCTTCCAAAGTAAGGTCCGTCATAAGTGAGAGCTTCTCCAATTCTAAGCTTATTAAAATTCATAGGTATGGATTTTGAGCTTCCTTGTTGCCAAAGACTTCCATTTTTATAAATTTTCATTGTGCCGTCTGTTGTATTTTTTGTGAAAGACCAAAAGTTCCACTGCGATTTGAAATCTTGTGTTGTACCCGATTTTTCGATCCTGTCGTAATTGCCATTATTCCCGCAATCAAAATAAACTCCGCCATTACTCCAAGGCAAATGAATGTTAAGTTGTCTTCGATTTTGATCATCCACGGCCTCCAAAACAGACCCATTGGTAGGCTGAAATTGAGGAGTTCCAAACAACCAGAACGCTATTGTAATTTCACTGTTGAACTGATTGAGTTTTGGAGATTGAATTTCTGCACTCAGTCCATCCCAAACCATACAATAATCCGGATCGGACAAGCTCAACGCATCTGAGTTGTTAGAATTGAAAGCAAATTCAGGAGAAGGCACTTGATCATCATTGCTATAGCTAATATCGATAAGTAAGTTTGAGCTTCCATTCCAATTATAGTTTTTATAAAAATAAAGTTTCTTTTGTTCATTATCCTTCCACTCCGTATCCAAATAATAATATTCTATTAAAGATTTTGAATCAATCGAATTTAATTGAGCTGAAGAGCTTTCTTTAATTTTTATTTTAAAGTTTTTGCACGTGCCTCCTTTTTTTACAGATAATTTTAGCCCGTTAATTACTCCCGGTTTGACACCGGAAGCAATGAGATCTGATGCTTTGATTATAGTTTGATGTCGGAACCGATCACTGTTGATTTGTTTGTAAACAATGGATTGAGGACTATGAAGTTGAAATACATTTTCGGAGATAAGTTGATTGAAAGAAAGTTTTCGTTGAGTCGTTCTATAGTATGTTTGTGATGCTTTGTTTTGAAATTCAAAATAGCTTCCTGTATTTCTTGATATTACATAACTATCATTGAAGGCCAACAGACTATCATACCTTGAAGAGTCTGTTATAAAAGTATTGCAACTGTAGTCCCATTCTCTACAACCTACACTCCCTACACCAACTGCAGCATCGTGGCAACGCATATTATACTTCATCAAAATTTTGCGATAGCTTGCATTAGGGTCATTCGGAAACTGAAAAACAGATCTTCTCGAATTACTGTCCCAAGTGAAGGTCTGAACTTTCACTGTATCCTGAGCAATGCAATGACTGCCGATCAGAAGAAAAATAATTAGCTTAAGATTCATGATAAATGGTTTTGTTTTTTGTTTTATTTTAATCGAATAAGCTCTATTAAAATTTTGTTGGCAAATATAACCTAAAGTTTGGATGAAAAGCCTATTTTTTAATGATACATTAATCCTCCATTTTCTTGAAGTTCCTGTTCTATTTCGGCAAACAATATAGTAGAGATTACTGTTGTTAGCCTTATGAATATCAAATCACTTCTTATAACCGGATTGGTTGCTTTGCTCGTACTTTGTGTGAGGTACTTTTATTTTAAACCAATGTTAGTTTACGGCCAGGATTGTCCTCAGTTTTCAAGTCAAGATTGGAAAGGAAGGACGATTCAATTATCCGATTTTAAAGGTTCATATACCCTGATTGATTTTTGGGGTTCTTGGTGTGGCCCATGCAGAAAGGAAAATCCTATAATGGTCCTTTTCTATGAAAAGTATCATGAAGCCAAATTCAAAGAGGCCAACGGACTGCAAATTCTGTCTATAGCCCTTGAGAAATCAAAAGACTCTGCAATAAAGGCAATAGAGGCAGATGGGCTTAAATGGGATACCCATATTATAGAAACAAATATGTTTGGTGGTCCAATGGCTCAGTTGTTTGGAATCAAACAAATTCCTTCAAAATTTTTGGTTGATCCCAATGGCAAAGTCCTTTTGTCTGATCCTGATATCAAGGAGTTGGATGATTTTTTGGCATCCAGAATAGTGAACTAAAATAAACAATATTTAATCCTATTTATTTACTATGAGCAAAAGATAAAATATGGCACAAGATATTACAGCACAAGAACTCAAAATAAAATTGGACAACCGCGAGGATTTTATTTTAATTGATGTGAGAGAAATATTTGAACACACAGAGTTTAATATAGGGGGAGAGTTGGCACCTCTTCAAACCTCTTTTCCTTATAAAATAGAAACTCTAAAAGGCTCAGAAGATAAAGAAATAGTAGTCTACTGCAGAAGTGGAAACCGAAGTGGTGTGGCAAAAGCTATGTTGCAAAACGCAGGTTTCTCAAATGTTAGAAATCTAATAGGAGGTATGATTCATTGGCGAACCGAATTTAATTCTTAATTTTTTTATGGCATTACCAAATCTATTTACACAAAAAGTATGCAGCGATGTTGTGGCTCGCATTCAAAAACTTAGCAAGGACTCACAGCCGCAATGGGGAAAAATGAATGTCGCTCAAATGTTGGCACATTGCAATGTAAGCTATGAGATGATTTATGATCAAATCCATCCAAAACCGGGCGCGTTCAAAAGATTTTTATTAAAATCTTTTATCAAAGGGAAAGTTGTGGGCGAACAAGGTTATGGCAAAAACTCTCCAACAGCACCTCAGTTTATTATTAAAGACAGCAGAGAATTTGATAAAGAAAAGCAAAGACTAATAGCTTATTTGAATCGCACCCAAGAACTTGGAGAAACGCATTTTGACGGAAAAGAAAGTCATTCTTTTGGTCCTTTAAATAAAGAAGAGTGGAACAATATGTTGTATAAACACATTAACCATCATTTAACTCAATTTGGAGTTTAAAAAAAATTCTTTAAGCAAAATACAGGCCAACACTAAGTTGTTGTATAACCCAATAATTGGTCGAGAGTTTGTTTTAAAGAGTCAAGGGCTTCAAGATTGGTAAGATTATTTCTTGTATATAACAATGTAATCAGTACAGCATAAACATCTAATTCTTCCCAACCCATAAAATTCTGTAATGCTTCTTTAGAAAGTCCTGCGTTTTGTTCTATCCAATCCCAGGCAGCTATTGAGTTTTCAAAACAAAGATCAATCTCCGATCCTTTGTGGAGTAGTAAAATTTTTGCCCATTCATAAAAGGCAGTATTAAAGAACTTATTTGGAAATAAATAAGATGCCTGCAATTGTTCTAAACTAAAGATGAGTAAACCATCTTCATTATTCGTTTCGCTAATGTGAACATTCTCAAAGTCCGGTGTAATAAAAGGATGAGGGTAAAGAGCTACTCTGATGAAAAGCTTGTTGACATTTTTTATTTTATGAATTTTAAAAAAAACTTTTGGCGCAAAGGACATCAACTTAAGTTCGTGTGGAAGGATCTCTAGACCCATAGGTATAAACTCAGCATTGTACATTTGAAACGCTAACTCTTCTTCGAATTGTTTTAATTGATCTCCTTTCAAATTTTTATAAGGTAAGAAAAAAGAGCTAAGCCATATTTTCTCTTCGGATTCCAAAGCCATAGGCCATTTGGATAATGACCATGTATTGATCTGGTTTCTAAAAATCAATAGGGCTACAGCGCCAAGAACGGTAGGCATGATTAAATAAAGATTGGGTTCGTCATTATTAAAACCCAGATAAATCAGACCTATGGCGACCAGAATTAACGGGATTGTCAACATCCTACCAAGCAACATGGAATAATTTTTTAGTGTGGGTAAAAATAAGCAAACTTATTTTATCTTTGCGTCCCGTTTTGGCATATTGCCAATGACGAATGGAGGTACCTTAGCTCAGTTGGTAGAGCACAGGACTGAAAATCCTGGTGTCCCTGGTTCGATCCCTGGAGGTACCACAAAAAAAATTGAGCGACTTATAGGGTCGCTTTTTTTATGCTAATTATTTTGCTAACGCTTTGAAAATCAAATCTTTGAGAAATAAATAGGTGTATTCTCTTTTTCCCAAATCTTGAACGTTGGTAAGCCTCGGTAAATGTTCGGCAAAAAATTGTTGCGCATGGGCAGTTTCTATCATTGTGCTACTCAAAGATCTGGGATAAGGATAGGAGGGATTACATTCTAATAATACATCTGCAATACTGGCACACAAGGCTTTGTATGGTTTAAAAAAATCTTCTTTGTTGAGTTCGTTTACCTCACGGATGAGATAAGCCTTTGTACTTTCCCGGACAATGATTTCATTTAGATGCTTATGATTATATTCTTGTAGCCCTGATCGTTCCGGCAAGTCATGGGTCAAAATCTCTAAGATCGTGATCAATTTATCTTCAGGAATATTAATATTTTGACATTTTAACATTACGAGAAAGGCCATGTAGGACCAATACCAGTTCAAAATATACAGAAGCAATTTTTGCTTGTTTTCAAAATAACGATAAATCGTAGCTTCGGTTGTATTGATCTGAACAGCTAGTTTTTTAAATGTAAAATGCTCAATACCAAGTGAATGTATAAGATCTATAGACTCTTTTACAATTTGTTTGCCCAATTCGCTTGTTTCAGGATCCTTCAAATAGAGATGCTCGTTAACCTTAAAACTGAGCTGAAAATCCATATTTTTCAAATTTAATAGCACAAAAGTAACTCTATCTAAAATAAAACAACATATTCAATAAAAAACATTATTACTTTATTAAACAATAGTAATACTATCATGTTTAATAGTTTAGTTAATCAAATCAAATATGATTCATTGGAGAGATTATTTTAAATCGGATTTATTGGCCGGACTTGTTGTCTTTTTGGTTGCAGTTCCTCTTTGTCTCGGGATTGCCTTGGCCTCAGGCGTGCCATTGTTTTCAGGGCTTATAGCCGGTATCATTGGAGGTATTTTAGTTGGTTATTTGAGTCAATCCCAAGTCAGTGTGAGTGGTCCTGCGGCAGGATTGGTAGCCATTGTATTGGCGGGTGTAGCTTCCATTGGGACTTTAGAAGGATTTTTTCTTGCAGTGTTTTTAGCAGGCTTTATTCAGCTTATTCTGAGTTTAGTCAAAGCTGGAGGCATAGCCTACTATTTCCCATCTAATGTTATAAAGGGAATGCTTACCGCAATCGGTATAATTATTATAATGAAGCAGCTCCCGCATTTTATTGGCTATGACAAGGATTATGAGGGAGATTTAAGCTTTTTTGAGAAGGAAGGTCACAATACCATTTCTTCTATGTTAGATGCTTTATCGCACATTCATTTTGGAGTAGCAATTGCTGGAATGATAAGTTTGTTAGCTATGTTTTTTTGGGACAAACTTAAGCCGGCAAACCTTAAATTGATACCGGGAGCATTAGTCTCAGTTGTTGTAGGTTTATTGTGCAACGAGCTATTCAAACTGACAGGGATTCAAGAATTTATTATTAAGCCAGAACACCTTGTCCAATTGCCAATCATTCAAAGTTTTACTGAACTTAGCGGGAGTATTATTTTTCCTGATTTTGGTATGATAACCAGTCCTAAAGTTTGGACTGTTGCATTCACTTTGGGACTGGTAGCCAGTATAGAAACCTTGTTAACTCTTGAAGCTACAGATAAACTGGACCCGTTAAGGAGAGTCAGCCCTACCAATAGAGAACTCTTTGCTCAAGGGATTGGGAATATATTCAGTGGTTTAATAGGAGGGCTTCCTATAACCTCAGTAATTGTACGTAGTTCGGCAAACATCAACTCAGGCGGTAGGTTTAAGACTTCAACCATTTTTCATGGTGTATTATTGCTAATTGGAGGATTGTTTCTTGCTCGGTTTCTCAACTACATTCCATTGACTGCTTTAGCAGCAATACTTCTTATCACAGGTTTTAAGTTAGCAAACCCTAAAATATTTATTGAGTTTATTAAAAAGTCACCGTTTGAATATTTACCGTTTTTTGTTACGGTCGTCTCCATTGTTTTTACAGATTTACTTACCGGGATTGCTATAGGAACAGGTGTAAGTATATGCTCACTCCTCATGGCGAATATTAAAAATGTGTCCTTTTTTTCAAGAGAGAAAGTGAACAACGAAACTTATCTCAGCATAGTTCTCTCAGAAGAAGTAAGTTTTCTCAATAAGGCTGCCATTAGATTGGTTTTAGATCGAATAAAAGAAGGAACCAAAGTTATCATTGATGCTTCTAAAAGTTTTTACATTGATTCTGATGTGAGAGAGATTATTCAAGAATTTGTAGAAATAAAGGCCAAGGAGCGCAATATAGAAGTTTTATTAAAAGGTTTCAAATCATCATACGGTCTCGAAAACACCTATGACCAAACCATCAATGAATATTAATATAAAATTTAAATCATATAAATATGAAAGCGCATACTTCAGAAACTCAAAAATCAATTACTCCCGAAAAAGCTCTTCATTTTTTAAAGGAAGGGAATCAAAGATTCGTGAGCAATCTTAAAGTGAATAGAAATTTATTAGAGCAAGTCAACGATACCAGAGAAGGGCAATGGCCTTTTGCTGCAATTTTAAGCTGTATTGATAGCCGTACTTCTGCGGAGTTAATCTTTGACCAAGGGCTTGGGGATATTTTCAGTATTAGAATTGCGGGAAATTTTTTGAACGATGATATCTTGGGTTCAATGGAGTTTGCTTGTAAAGTTGCCGGCTCGAAACTGATAGTAGTTCTTGGTCATACCAAATGTGGAGCTCTAAAGGGAGGCATCGATGCAGCTGCAGTGCATACTCTTGGACTAGCGCATTTATCCCATTTGGTCAATAATTTTGATCAGGCAGTTCATGAAGCAATTTTGCCTGACGAAACGCGCAGTTCAGAAAATACCGAGCTATTAAATCGAGTTACAAACATAAATGTTAAGCAAACGGTGAATGGTATCAGGACAAAAAGTTATGCTCTAAAATCTATGGAAGAACAGGGTATTATTAAAATAGTGGGGGCGGTTTATGATGTGGAGAGTGGACTTGTAAATTGGATGGATTAATTTAAGTTTGTACATGCCCCTTTGGAGAATTCTGAAGGGGCATGTATTTCTTAAATCATCTATGATTAAATTATTGAACTCCGTTAAAATTACACTACTCCAAATTGGGCTACTCAGGCTGAGGTATGGATTTGCCAAAATTTTCTAAACTCGGACAAACGGCAAGAATATCCGGATCCAAAAAAATATACACTTTAGGCAGTTCTCTCAAAAGCCAAAGTTGAAACCTTTGGTTCTTTTTTATTTCTTTTGCTGCGGTTTGAATTTTAGAATAATCCTGTTTCAGGTTTGCTTTATGTGGACTACTCCTCGAGTGTAATTTAAAAATTCTATAATAGGTCTTTCCTTCTTGATCCGTCGAAGCTACAGGCTTGCTCACTTCATCAATTTTCAATCCATCAATGGCAAAATAAACATCAGGATCTAAATCGCTCGTTTCAAAAATATAGGAGTTTGTTTTTGGATTCAGCAATCTTCCTCCGGAATTATAGAATTCTGATTTTTTGTCCGAAAAACTTCTAACTGCAAATTCAAAATTCATACTGTCCTTCACGACAAGTGTTCTTATTGAATCAATATAATGTTCTGCCTGTTGTAAGTCTGTTTCTTTGGACTTTGGTCTGATTAAAATATGTCGAGTGTTGATGCTGTTCCCTCGTCGACCAAGCAACTGGATAAGATGGAGACCAAACTCGGTTTCAACAATTTTGGACAAAGAATCTTTTTGCAGGTTATAGGCTGCAGCTTCGTACTCCGGAACCAAACTCCCACGCTTCATCCATCCAAGATTTCCACCAAGTTTTGCAGAACCCGGATCTTCAGAAAATTGCTGACATAGTTTTTCAAAACTCTCTCCCGCCAAAATTCTTGATCTTATTTTCTCGAGTTTGTCTTTTGCAGTTTTCATCTCTTCTGCGTTGATATTCGGCCTGTGGACTAATTCGGATATTTCTACTTCTGATTTGAAATACGGGATACTGTCTTTAGGTATTGCATTAAAAAATTCTTCTACCTCTTGAGGAGTTACTTGGATATCTCCAAGGACTTTTTGTTGCAAACGCTCGGTCAACATTTGTGATTTTAAATCATCTCTAAATCTCTCTTTTATCGTGGCAACGGGAGCTCCATACTCTTCTTCAAATTTAGTGTAATCATTCCCCATGTATTGGAGGATCTGCTCTATACGAGCATTGAGCTGTTGCTCTATCTCCTCATCTTTTATTTCTATACTGTCTACTTTGGCTTTATGAACCAAGAATTTCTGAACCAAAATATTCTCTAAAATTCCACACTCTTCTTCAGGACTAAGCATGGCATGTTTCTCTTTGATAAATGCCTTTTGCTCCATAAAGTCAGAGTACAATAGAATTTCTCCTCCAATCTTTGCAATAATTTTATCTGCAATTTTAGCTTGTCCAAATCCTTGTCCGAAATAAAAAAAGGAAAGAACAAACACTGAATTTAAGATAATTTGCTTCCAGTTTTTATTGATAAAACAATTTGATTTGTTTATTCTGCATTTCTTGATCATAATACGTTTTCTTAATTGAGTCTAATACTTTTACTTGCCGTGTATGAAGGATTGCTTTGGCAGCTTTTTCTTTTACATAAGAAAGAGGAGGATCTTGATTGGGTTTTACTACATCAATAATTTTAATATAGTACTCGTAATTGAAGTCCGCAAAACTCCTCTGTAATCCTTTGGACAATCCTGATTCATTCAAATGTTTGGATGGTATATGCTGTTTGAGTTCTGTCCATTGTATCCATTTGTCAGATTGTAAAAAACATACATTGGCTTCATTTGCACAAAATTTTTGTAAAGCAATGAAATTTTCATCGGAGTTGGTATTCCATATTTTTTCGAATGCTTTTTTATCCTGAATGGGTTTATTGGCTTTGACAAATAAAATTCGAACCAAAGAACTTTCCAGACGATATTCACTTTTATTACTTAAATAATATTTTGAATACTCTTCTTCAGTAATAGTGGAGTCAACAGATCTGCTCATAATTTGCTGTTCGATTTCATGCAAGATTAAAGACTGTTTATAACTTTCTGTAAGTTCATTGATCGAACTCATTGACTTGATGGATTTACTCTCCAAGTCGAGTAAGATTTGTTCTTTAAGCCACTGATCGGTGGCAAAACTCAACATTGCCAAACTGTCCTTTTCATCCTGAGCTACAGCCGGAAATTGAACCTGATGCAGATAAAACGTTTTTCCCTTATACTCAGCTACAGGTTGAGACCATTGGACGGATTGTTGCTTGTCTGACCTACAGGCTCCACATATAAAGAGTAAAGCAATAACACATTGTTGCGAGATTGAATAAATTATTTTGTGCATTGCTTGCTCCGGTTCTACAAGTTTATTTTTTGATTAAACTGTTGAGAACCTCATCATTTACATTAACCTTGTATTTTCCTCTGAGTTCGTCCACCCATAATCCCTCCAGGTAATCTTGATAATCTGCTATGATATAGCCTCTTGCCTCATCCAAAGTTTTATTTCCTGCAGGAAGAATGTCTTCCACTTTCTTAAAACTGTACTGAGTAGGCGTAATAGGTTTTAATTCTGTCATTGATCCTTTGACAAAATTCAGACCATTTAAGGCGTCTTGATTTTTTGCCTCTGCAATTGTCCGTTGATAAGAAATAAAAGTTTTGTTTGGATCAAATTTAGCGATGGTCTTATCTATGCCTTTCTTTGAGCAATATTTATAAATTTTTTCGGCTAATTTTTTATTGCTTGTATCCACTGTGATTTCATGTACTGTGGCACGTTGTTCCCACTTATAATTGTTTTTATTTTTTTCATAAAACAATTTAAGACCGGTAGTGTCTTCACTGGCTTTGTCCCAAACTTCATTTTTTGTTGCTTCAAACAACAAAATACCCTCTCTGTATTCTCTCATTAGAGATTTAAAATCCGGATATTTATCTTCAAGTTTTCCTTCTTCAAATTGCAAACATCTTTGGGCTACAAATTCATTAAACAATGTCCTTATTGTAGCTTTAATATCTTTATTGTCTGCACCTAGAAGTCTCTGTCTGGTGTTGCTTCTTACAAACTCTGCAAACTGATCGCTTCCCAAACTGATATTGCCTATAGAGGCCATTTCTTCTTTTGCAAGATTTTCAGGAACTTTCCACTTGTAGGTGAAAAAATTTGTATCCATTTGGGCTGAAAAATTGCTTATCGCATTGGCTTTTTCTTTATAGTTAGATTCTAACTTTATTTTTTCTATAAGCGTGGATTGTGCCGAGCCAAATCTACTGTCTCTGGTGATGTCATTTTGAATTTTTCTTTTGGCTCTCTCATAAGGCAATTCTTCTTCTCTTTTTAATCTTTTGATCAAATGCCAGCCGATACTGGTTTCAACAGGAGTAGAAATATCTCCGTCTTTGTTTAATCCGAAAGCCGCATCTTCAAAAGTACTCTCAAACTGATTGATTCCAAAAAATCCGATATTTCCTCCTAATGAATTGCTTGTTTTGTCATCACTTTGTCTTGCCAATTCTTCAAATGAAGCTCCATTTTTTATCAGATAATACAATGAATCTATTTTTAATCTGGCGGCTCCGTCAGGCATTCCTTTTTTTGCTTTTTTGACTAAAATATGGGCTCCTTCCATTTTTCTTCTAGCCGGTCTTTCATCTTCAAGCAAAAGGATATGGTAACCTAATTTGGTCCTGAAGGGTAAAGAATATTCCCCTTTCTTGAGACTGTAAGCTACGTTTTCCAACATATAAAATCCATCCGGTAGCATTGATGTAAACCATCCCAATCGTCCTCCTTTGCCTGCAGAACTAAGGTCATTGGATAAACTTCTTGCGGATTCGGCAAATTTTGCACCCGATTTAAGGGACTTGTAGGCGTTCATTGCCATTTCGTAGCTCTTTACAGTGTCTGCACCGGTAGCATTTGGACTTAGATTGAACAGAATATGAGAAATAAGCAAATCTTTCTTTTGTCTTTCATAAACCTCTCTTGCCAATCTGTCTGTTACTTCTTTATCATTGAGATAGTTGGTGGTAAGCTGCTGTCTGTACCCTTCCAATTCTTTGATTAAGCTAGGGATAGTGTCCAGCTTTTTATCTCTGGCTGCCTGTACTTTGAGCTTAAACTTAGTATACAAGGCAAGATAATCTTCCAGAGACTTGCGAGTATAATCTGCATCCTTGCCGTTATTTTTATTGTAGATGTATTCAAATTCAGAAAGATGCACAGGATTACCGGCTACTGTAAATAGCACAGGATCAGACTTTTGTGCATTAACAAATGCTACAGTAAGCAGGATCAAACCCAGTGTTTTTGCTACTTTCATATTGTATCGTTTTTATGTTTTGAGTATGAATGGACAAAATTAAACGCAAAGGGCTTAGTTTTTCATATTAGCTGCCATATTTCTTGGAAAAATTAACGCTTTATTAGGGATTTCTATGGAGCTTCGACAAAATCTCTATCCCATTATTTGGAGTCTCACATCAAACACCCCAAAAAGTCAAAAAAAAACTATTCCCAAATGGGTTTTAAAAGAATCCATGCTTATACATTGTAAAACAGCTTAATGGTTCGAACTTGATTCAGTGCTTGCCAACTTTGTATTAGACCTGTGGGTCCTGCTTTTGCTCTTCAACTGCCATTGGTTGACTCTCCTCCTTATTCCCTCTAATAAATTTCCATAGGGCAGCAGCTCCTGCGCCAATGGCGACAACTATTACTTTGAAAAACTTCATGATGATGGCAAAAAAACCTGCTTTGGCCAATACTTTTCCCGCAATTAATCCACCTATACTGTAGGCTGCAATTTTATCTGTTTTGTCATTGAAATCCGAATACCGATAACCTTCAGCAAATTTTGCAGCTTCTATAACCTCCGGAATGGATGCCTTTATATTGTCCAAATGCTCCAATCCCCCTACTGCATTCATAGATAAAATCCCCTCTCTTCCCAATATTCTCACATCGTAATTGAGCACTGCTGAGCTTTCTTCACCAGTCCCAAACTTCAAATGCTTGGCCCAATGAAGCGCTTTACTTTCTGCATTGTAATAAGGTTCTGATGCCCATCCTATAAGTTCAATTTCAGGATAATTCATTTCCTTCCTTTGCTTGTTTGACTCATTGGTACTCTCTTGCAAAGTTTTTAACAAATCAGAATAGTCTATATCTTTTGCATCGTCATCTTTTACAAATCCTTCTTTATTATAAGTTATCACAAAGGCCCAAGAGCTTGAATCTAAAGGCCCTAAATTTTCAGGAAATAACATGCCTTCTATAGCGCTGTCTTCGGGATTTCCCCACAAAGTTTCTAATACATATCGACTTCCTTTACTGTCCAAAAATTTAAAGGATTTGGGGACGGTCAAATTGACGGCACCGGAGGCTAATGAAATTGTTCCTGTTTGGTATTTCAATAAACTGTCCATGGTTTGGAGCATCTTCTCAAGCTGAAGATTTGCATCCAAACTGTCTTGAGCCTGTGAGATTGTTACAGAAAAACTGAACAAAAGAATAAACATGATTTGCTTCATAGTAAACATTTAAGATTGTGTATAAAACTGGAATAAAAATATCCTCAATTTGAATGATCAATATAAGGGCGTGCCCTTTCAGGTCGGAGCCCTACAGCCTCGCTGTTCGCTCGGTGCTTTGCACTATCCCTTCGGGATAGCTTCCGGACTCCTCACGCAGAGAAAGGAAATTAAACATTCAAAATTTATCTACTAAATCTATCCCCCAAAAATGAACCCTGAAAACAAGCTAAAATAACAGTACTGCAGCGTCATCAAAACAAGAAAAATAAATTTTATGATCCTCAAAATGGTATTCAAAACTTATTTAATTCCTATACAATCAATAGATAAATTGCCATTGTCATCCTCCTTTAGGCTGACAAATGCTCTGCAATATAGAAAAATAATGTTTGAGATGAAAAATTAATTTCTTTGATCCAATCCCCAATTCAATTTGTCATGAATGGTTTTAAGGAAATTGGAAGGATGAAGATGAACCAATCGGACATTGTATTCACAGCGTTTAATGGCCAACTGATAATCGGAGGTAATGACTTCGTATCTGGAATCCATAGTACAAAGAAAATTATCTGTTCGCCCTTCTACCTCAAAAGATAAAACAGTATTGTCAGGAATAACTACTGGACGTACATTGAGATTGTGTGGCGCAACAGGAGTAATGACAAGATTATTGGATTCGGGAAAAACAATAGGTCCTCCACAAGATAAAGAATAACCCGTACTTCCTGTTGGTGTGGCAACGATCAATCCGTCAGCCCAATAAGAATTCAGAAAATCTCCATTGAGATAAGTCTTGATCGTTATCATAGAAGAATTGTCCCGCTTGAGGATTGTAAAATCATTCAAAGCCACAGGATGATTTCCAAATAAAGGAACATTGGAGTCCAGACGCAACATGGCCCTCTCTTCTATTCGATACATTCCATGAACCAGCTGATACACTGCATCAGAAGACAATTTTTTGTCAACACCGGCCAAAAATCCCAATCTTCCCATATTGATTCCAAGTACCGGGATCAATGAATCTCTCAAAATATGCACTGAGGAGAGAATAGTGCCATCTCCACCAAAACTAATCAAGACATTGGGTTTGATCTTGATCAATTCCTCATGGGAGCTCCACAAATGATCTTTAAAACTTGATCCGGTCTCCGCAGGCAAAAGCTCAAAGAATGGTTCATAAACGTAAATCTCCACTTTATGATCTTTCAAGTGAGAAATGAAACTCATAATATGAGTGAGATCTTCTTTATTTAATTTTTGACCATAAAGGCAAACTTTCATATTTGCTGTGTTGCGATTCTTTAGTAAAGGTACATCGCTTTCTCCAATCTAAATTGAATAAAATGAAACACCAACAGTTTTATTGAAAAGGGATATAAAAATGGGTTGTTTTAATTCATCGGAAGTGGTAAATAGATCAGATAAAATGACGAAATATCAAAAGCTCAAAATAAGGGTGGCCATTATAAATAAGCGCACTGTTGTCCAATTTTTAGAAAAAGCCCTTCAAGGGCTAATCTGGGGTCTATCGAATTGTAAGATTAAGCCCATTTATTGTTCCTTTTTTGTAATTTTGCGGACTGTATGAGTCAAAAAGTTAGAGTAGGAATTTTATTTGGTGGACAATCTCGCGAGCGCGAGATTTCTTTCGCCGGAGGAAGAACAGTGTACGATAATCTTGATAAATCAATCTTTGAAGCCATTCCTATTTTTATAGATTCATTGGGAAATTGGATAGAACTGAATTGGCAATACATTTATAAAGGCACAATACGAGATTTTTATCCTCCTGTAGAATTTCTATCCCAAGATGAACTTTCGATTCAAATTTATGCAGAAAGTTTGGATCCGGATGAATCCAAAATAAGCTCAATGATAGCTTGTGTAGGGAAAAGATTATGGCCGCATGAGTTGAAGTCAAAAATTGATTTTGCTTTCTTGTGTTTGCATGGCTGTTTTGGAGAAGATGGACAGGTGCAGGGATTGCTGGATTCTATGCAAATTCCATATTCAGGAAGTGGAATTCTTCCTTCTGCAATCGGAATTGATAAAAGTTTCCAGAAAAAGATAATGAACCTTGCGGGATTCCCAACAACAAAATTTAAGGTACTGTCTAAAACAGAATGGACTTTAAAATCAATATCAACACTATACGCAGAGATAGAAAAAAACATTGGATTTCCCTGTGTGATTAGACCTGCCAATCAGGGCTCCAGTATTGGAGTAAGCATATTAGATCATGATGCGCTTACCATAGATGTCGAGAATGCAATTCAAAAAGCATTTTTTCAAACTGTATGGAATAAAAAAGAATGGCTTACATTTTCCCAAGACAAAAAAATTCAATGGCTCCGATCCTTGGCAGATATTAGAGAAGGGATTGGATTTCCATTGTATTCTGATTCTAAAAAATTTAGCAATCCTACACAGCTGTTTTATTTTTTGAATGATTGTGAATCAGACACATTGTTGTTAGAAGGTGAATATACAGAGCAGAAAATTATTGTCGAATCCTTTATTGTGGGAAGAGAGTTTTCATGTATAGTTATTCGAAATGAAAATGGAAAAGCACTGGCATTGCCTCCGACAGAAATAATAAAAAATACAGAGTTCTATGATTACAGATCCAAATATCTTCCCGGCCTGTCAAGAAAACAAACCCCAATGGATCTGCCGGTTGATGCATTGCAATTGATAAGAAAAGAGTGCGAAAGATTATTTGATTTATTCGAATTCAATACTTATGCACGTATAGATGGATTTTATGGAGATGATGGATTGATCTATCTTAATGATCCTAATACAACTTCCGGAATGTTGCCTTCATCTTTCTTTTTTCATCAGGCTGCAGAGATCGGACTTAATCCATCACAATTCTTAAGTTACATAGTCAAAACCTCATGTGATGAACGAGCCAATCATCTTACAGTTCCCAATCAAGCACAATCTTTAAGCTTGAGGATTTCAGAAGAACTTGACCAAAGAAAATCTTCACAAAACAAGAAAAAAAGAATTGCAGTCATATTGGGCGGTTATTCTTTTGAAAGACATATATCTGTAGAAAGCGGAAGAAATATTTATGAAAAACTTTCCAGCTCAGAAAAATATGAAGCATTTCCGGTCTTTTTGTACGGAAAACAAGGAGCCTATAGCTTGTTTAAAATTCCCATCAACCTCATGTTGAAAGATAATGCTGATGATATCAAAGAAAAAATCGGCCATTTTTCACAGCATCCATTGTTAAGTGAAATTCGACAGCAAGCTCAAGAAATTATTGCAAAATATTCGACAGCAGACTATCAATTTGAGCCGCAGGCTCTGAGTTTCGAACAGCTGAAAGAAGAAACAGATGCTGTTTTTATTGCTCTGCACGGAAGGCCTGGAGAAGATGGAGATTTACAAACTAAGTTAAACCAATATTCTATACCATATAACGGAAGTGGTCCTGATTCTTCTGCTATCACCATTCACAAATACAATACCCTTCAAACCTTAAAAGAAAATGGTTTTATTGTTGCAAAACAAGCTCTACTTTCTAAATCGGAGTATGATAAAGATTCGCTTTCCTTTATTCAAAAAATCGAAACAGAATTTCAATATCCTTTTATTGCCAAACCTGTAGATGATGGATGCAGCAGTGCGGTTGTGAAGATCAAAACCAAAGAGCATCTCAAAAATTATTTGAGCGCAATATTCAGAACCGCAACAGAACTGGATCCTGCAATACGATCTTCTTTACATTTGGAGACGAACGAGGAGTTTCCTCAAAAGCAGGAAGTGTTGATCGAAGAATTAATCCAAGCCAATGGAGCAGAGCGATTTTTGGAAGTAACAGGAGGTTTGATTACACATAAACTGGAGAATAAGATAAGGTATCAAATGTTTGAGGCATCAGAAGCACTCAGCAGCGGTGAAGTTTTAAGTTTGGAAGAAAAATTTCTTGCAGGCGAAGGACAAAATCTTACACCGGCAAGATATCATTCGAATCCCGAAATAAGACAAAAAATTTCTGATGATGTAAAGAAAACGCTACAAAGAGCTGCAGAGATTCTAGGAGTAGAAGGCTATGCAAGAATTGATGCTTTTGTAAGAGTGTATTCGGATTTGCGATCAGAGGTTATCATCATAGAAGTAAATTCATTACCGGGCATGACTCCGGCCACCTGTATTTTTCATCAATGCGCCTTAGAAAATTATAAGCCGTACGAATTTATAGATCAAATCTTACAATACTCAATGCAATAGAATCATGGAAGAAGAAAAGTTTAAATGGAGTGAATTGCCACAGTTTCTAAAAAGTAAAATATTCTTACATACATTGGTAAGATTGCTTCTTTTTTTCTTACTTCTTTGGTTAATCAATATTTTTATTTTAAGTTTTTATACCAATCACGGACAAAAACTTACAACACCAAACTATGTCGGCGCCAAAGTAGAAAAAGCGGAAAAACATGCACTTTCTAAATCGTACGAGCTTGTTGTGACAGACTCCATCCATATCATTGGAAAAGCCGGCGGTATGGTCATCAGCCAAATCCCAATAGCAGGATCAAAAGTGAAGAGAGGAAGAAAAATTTATGTAACAATAACAAGATACAATGCAGACGTTGTGATGAGTGAAACACTTCCGGTCCTCTATGGAAAAAAATTAGAACACAAACAACAGGAACTGTACAACAGTTACGAATTGAAGTCAGGAATATTGGACTACAAGTTTGACCCCGGACCAAGTGGACATATCTTGGAAGTATATTATAAGGGTAAATTGATAGCCAATGCAAAGGAGCGAATTTCCGGAATTTCAATAAGTAAAGGAGATACTTTAGGGTTTATTCTATCTAAATCTGAAGGAGGTGAAATCGAATTGCCCAACTTTGTTTGTAAGACCTTGTCGGAGGCTAAATTCATCTTAGCGGCTTCCAAACTAGAAATAGGCAAACTTATAAAATCTGAAGACGTGACCAGTGAAGACGATGCATTTATATCTACACAAAAGCCTGTCTACGGAAGTGGAATAAAAATTAAAATGGGAGAGTCAGTTGATTTTGAATTGACTGCAGAAAAACCTGATGGATGCAATTAATCCACTTTTATTCTCAATGTTTTTATTCAAAGAAATAAGTGTATGATTCTTCGTTAGTCTAAGACTTTCGATCTAAATTTCATTAACTTTGCAATTGAATCAAATCGCTTTTTATCAATGAGCTCTTCTGCCTCCATTCATTCCAAAAGAACAACATTTGTACCGGATGCAAACGGGACAGATTTTCCGATACAAAATTTACCCTATGGAGTATTCTCCAGTCCTTTTAAGTCCAAAAGACTATGTTCACGCATAGGAGACTATATCATTGATTTGTTCAGCTTGGCCAAGGATGGGTTTTTAGTATTGGAAGATTTTGATATTTATATTTTTCAAGATGATGAATGGAATAGATTTTTTAGCCTCGGAATAGAATACAGAAGAAGTTTACGACTCCAGTTGGCCGACCTATTTGATGAGCGAAATCTGGCTGCTTCTAATGCTTTGATGCCCTATTTGATAGCTATAAAGGAGGTAAAACTTTACGTCCCGGTAGTGATAGGAGACTATACAGATTTTTACAGCAGCAAAGAACATGCAACCAATGCGGGTTCTATGTTTAGAGATCCTGCGAATGCATTATTCCCTAATTGGTTGCATCTACCTGTAGGTTATCATGGCCGAGCGTCGTCTATCATTGTTAGTGGCCAAGATATCAAACGACCTGCGGGCCAGATTCCTGGGAAAGAGGGAGATCCTCCAACATACGGAAAAACCAAACAGTTGGATTTCGAACTAGAAATGGGATTTATCATCGGCAAAGCCAACGCTTTGGGAGAACCGATAGAAATCGGCAAGACTGAAGAACATATTGCCGGATTGATATTATTCAATGACTGGAGTGCAAGAGATATCCAAAGATGGGAATATGTTCCGTTAGGACCCTTTTTAGGCAAGAACTTTGCCTCTACAGTTTCTGCTTGGATTATTGAGATTGAGGCACTGGATATGGTAAGAATTTATGGCCCGGAACAAAATCCGGCTGTACTACCATATTTACAGCATTCAGGGAAGACTCATCTTGATATAGAGCTTGAGGTGTATCTCAATGGACAATTGATCTGCAGTTCAAATACAAAATACCTATATTGGAGCATGCAGCAACAATTGGCACATCATACCGTAAATGGTTGTAATATGAATGTTGGAGATCTTTGTGCCAGTGGGACCATATCGGGACCTACAGAAAGCAGCTATGGAAGTATGTTGGAGCTTGCATGGAAAGGAACCAAACCAATTCAGATGAAAGATG
>DEQQ01000103.1 GCA_002360455.1 Saprospiraceae bacterium UBA3362 | reverse complement strand
AAATTATTGTCATATACTTAGAAAAAATGAATTAAAATTGAAATCTCAATATTAAATAATTGAACTGTGAATGGAAACTTTAAAAGGAAAATAATTGTTGTCATTTAATAGACCTCATCATAGAAGGCTATTCATCTATATCTTCCTCCATATTCTTTTATTAGTCTAATATACAATCATAAAGAACTGATTATCTTTTAATTGTAATATGTTTGATGAAAATTAATCTGCTTTATTTTTGGTTCTGAATTGCTTGATAACAACAATGAAGATTATTTTTAAATCTTGGAGGGCTAATCGGAAGAATGTCCCTGCTTTTTGAACGATAAGCCGAATTGCTATCATCCTTTAAAATTCTTAACAAGGGACTTTATCATCCCATTTTGTCTGGTGTTTAATACAAATTGTGACTCGACATTATGATAAATGTAGCCGGTCGTAGTAGCCAAAAGATTTGACGAAAATAAAAGAAAAAAAATGTAACATAGCTATGACAAATTCTTTGTCATTTTATTAAATCATAAATCTTCCTTTCGCTTTTTCCATTTGATATTGCAGCCTGCGCTTGGGATCTGTAATTCTGAGATTGGTTGGTTCATAAGTAAGGCGTCCAATGCTGTTCTGAGATCGTGACCTGTGGAAGGAATCTGATTTCCCGGTCTTGATCCATCCAATCTGCCTCTGTAAACCAGGAGATGTTCCTTATCGAACACATAGATGTCCGGAGTGCAAGCAGCTTGATAAGCTATGGCAACCTCCTGTGTTTCGTCAATCAAATATGGAAACGGATAGCCCAGTCTAATAGCATTTTCTTTCATCTTCTCCGGTGCATCGTCAGGATAAGCAACGGCATCATTGGAACTTATTGCAATAAATTCTATTCCCTTGGGCTTATAATCATTTGCTATACTTATGAGTTGGTCGTTGACATGGATGACATAAGGACAATGATTACAAATAAAAAATAGAACACAGACTTTTCCCTTTAGGTCTTGAGGAAATCTAACGATTTGATCTGTGACTGAATCTTGTAATTGAAATTCAGGAGCCAAAGTTCCTAAAGGCAACATATTGGAATCTGTTAATGCCATAATCTTTTAATATCTATAAATCCCTTTAATAAAATGTTCTAATACGGGCAATTGACGAACTGCCTCACACCCCATAAATCCATTGATTTGCTCAGGGTCAAACCACTTTATTTGATCTAACCAATATTGATCTGCTAACGGTATATAAGACCAATGCCATTTCTCTTCATTGTAACCGTGAGGCCTGCAAGCATCTCGTTTTGTATAAGTTTGACAAAAACCGTACTTTGATGCATGAATGCTGAGCCATTCATACACTTTTTTGCCTGATTTTTTTTTGAAATAATCTGTTTCTACTGTGTTGATATCGATGTCTGTTCCCCAATGATGTCTGGACAATCCCGGCGGCGCAGAATACTGCATAATCGCTCTTGCTCTTTTGATCGGATCTTTATAATGTTTGGCAAGATTTTTTCCAAACACTTTTCTTTTGCCCGAAAACTTGTTTTCCCAAAGCAGTTTTTGATCTTCGAATAATCTTGTAGCAGAAACAATTTTGAGAATCACCTGATCTTTCTTCGCGTGAACTGCCATTGCCACAAAGGCTTCATAGGCTTCTTTTTGCATGTACAGTTTTTTGTCAGGGTTGACAAGATATTGCGGGTCGATCAATACAAAATGATAAGCTTCCGGATCGTATTGCCCTTTCAAAAAACGAATTTTCTCTTCCTTGTTTTGAGCATTCATATTCATGCTTTGCCATAAAAGCGTAAGCCAGAGAAAAGACAGCAATATATTATTGTGGCGATGCATTGTACTCTTCTAACTTGCGCTTGCGCTCAGCTTCTTGAGCTTTCAACATGTCTTCATAAGTTCTTTTGACCACCGCCTGTTTGTCTCCGGGTTTCGTCCAGATCAAATAGAAAACATTCGTCTGCCATTTGCTGGTATCAGGTTCTTGAGATGGACTTGTGACATACTCTTCTATAATAGGAGCATCTATTTGAATTCCCAAATTTCTGATAATGTAGTCCAATTTGGCGTGTGCATTTTTTAATGTATTGTAATGCCCGTAATGTTCAAGAGCGATGCATTGGTCTGCTTGTACTTTCTCACAAGAAAAACCAACAGGCACTTTGATTTCCTTTTCTACAGGAAGTCCTGCCATGATATAAACGAAATTATTTTCTCCCTGCCAATCATAAATTAAGCCTGCCGGAGGTCCCACCCATTTCACCTTCATTGAATCTAATAATGAATAAATTTTCTTATACGATTTTGCGTAGAAGGATGGAATTTTACTTGTTGAAACAGGCTCTTTTATACCAACATAATATCTTGCCGGAAAATCAGTTCGTTTCATTCCAAACTGTGTATTGATCAGACCCTCCATATAGGCCTTCATTCCTTCTAGGTCTGCATTAAATCTATTCTCCAAAGTATGCGGCAAATCTCTATAAATATATCGTTTCCAAAATGGAATAGGTTTGGCCAATCTTGCTCTATAGGTGATATAAACTGTTTGTTGATTTTCAGGTAAAATTTGCCAACTTGCCAATACATCGGAAGGTAGTTTGTCACAAGTTATTTTCGCAGTAAGTAATGAATCTTTGAACGATTCTTGAATTTCGGTAAATCCTTTTCCTAACTTAGCTCCGGAATAATCAAAGGTAGCTCCCACGTTTACATCTCTTCCTCCTACTGTAAATTTGAGAGTTGGATCTTCTTTTTGCCAACTGTACCATTTAGGCCAATCTTTGACATCATTGACAACCAGATAGGCCAAGGCCATATTTCCTGATACTTTTATTTCTTTGACCATTTTAAAAGTAGAAGGAGAGTTCAAACATAATACTGCATAAGTGATAACACTTAAAGCAAGTAAAGCTGCAATGATCAATTTTTTACTCATGGTTAATTCAAAACTTTTTTTATAAAATTATATTGCATTATAAACTTATGGTTTTATTCTTTAAAGTTTAATTTCTTCATGCGGACCATCAAAAAATGCAAATTGAATCATCGGCATATCTTGATCTTCTTTTAGTTTCACCCACTTATGATATTTAAAAAACCATTTCCTTTGATATTTCCAAATTCCTTTCGATAAAAAACTATACACAAAAGGATGCACAACTAAACGGATATCTTTAGGCGGTCTGGTTTGAAAAATAAAATCCAAATCACGCTCTATCTGATCTACCAAAAGTACACTGGGATTGGTTTTTCCTGTTCCGCTGCATGATGGACAGGTCTCTGCTGTATTTATTTTAACTTCAGGTTTTTCTCGCTGTCTTGTAATCTGCATCAAACCAAATTTGCTCAAGGGCAAAATGGTGTGTTGAGATCTATCATTCTCCATGAATTCTTTCATTCTCTTGTATAGTTCTGCCTTATGATCATTATTGCGCATATCGATAAAATCAATAATGATAATACCGCCTATATCTCGCAGTCTCAGTTGCCTTGAAATTTCCTCTGCTGCCTCAATATTGACTTGCAATGCTGCTGTATCTTGATCTACTTTGGGACTTTTCGGTCCACTGTTCACATCTATTACATGCATCGCTTCTGTATGTTCTATAACGATATAGGCTCCACTTGGCAATGTAGAAGTCTGTCCAAAAGAGGATTTGATCTGCTTCTTGACACCCAGGGCATCATAGATAGGTTTTGATCCCTTATAAAACTGTACAATATCTATTTTTTCCGGCAAATTATTATGGAGATACAATTTTATTCCCTCGTAAATTTCACGATCATTTGTGATAATTTTAGAGAAACTGGGATTCAGAAGATCTCTGATCAGGCTACTGGTTTTATCCAGTTCACTTAACAATTTTATTGGTGGCTTAGCCTTATACATCTGATTAAAAATCAACTTCCACTTCTCAGCGAGTGAGTTGATTTCTTCGTGCAATTCTGCCACTTTTTTACCTTCTGCTGCAGTTCTAACCACAACTCCAAAATTCTTGGGTCTGATGGACTCAATAAGATGAAACAATCTGTTTCGCTCTTCTGTGTTGGCAATTTTTTTTGAAATGGCTATAGAATTCATAAAAGGCGTGAGCACCAGAAATCTTCCCGGTATAGTAATCTCACAACTCAATCGATGTCCTTTGGTAGAAATTGGCTCTTTTAAAATCTGAACCAAAAGGTTTTGTTTTTTATCAATTACCTGAGCAACTTTACCATTTTTATTGATATCCGCTTGCAGTTCAAATTGATCCAATAATTGGTGGTTAAATGTACCTGAAGAAACTTCATTTGAATACTTCATTACCGAAGCCAACTGTGGACCCATATCGGTGTAGTGCAAAAAAGATTCTTTCTTGTGTCCAATGTCCACAAAAGCTGCATTTAATCCCGGCATGAGTTTTTTTACTTGACCTAAAAAAACATCGCCTACATTGTATTGAGTATTTGCTTTTTGTTTGTGAAGTTCTACTAACTTCTTGTCTTCCAATAAGGCTATTTCCACTACAGAATTGTATGAGGAAATAATCATCTCTTTATCCATGTATCTATATAATTAAGATACGGAATCCGGTCATTGCTCAGTAAAGAAAAATTGAAGAATGACGAGAATACCGGAATTGCCAGTAAATATCAGACCAGCTTTTTGGGAAAATTCTATCTGCTTCATGTAAGATAGAAACATCTAATATGCAGAAATTATGAACTGGCATGTCCAATGCTCGTGAAGAATTTTTGGGGAGGGTCTTGGGGTATAAATAATCTAACCAATAGTTCTCCGAGCGGCCTGATCCCGCAAATGACTTCTACCTATTCTTCTTCTTATGTCTGTTTTTTCTCAGACGTTTTTTACGCTTATGTGTAGCGATTTTATGACGTTTTCTTTTTTTACCGCAAGGCATAATTCTATATTTTTATTTACAATTTAATCTTACTTTTTCTGCTTCTTCAGGTTTTCCTTTCTCGACCAACACGTCTGCCAGCAAGCAGTAAGCGTCTTTTTGATTTGGATAGTCTTGAATCAGCTTTCTTAGTCTTTCTTCTGCTTTATCCCATTGTCCGGTTTGTATTGACAATTGTGCCAAGGTCAATTTGACCGGTAAATAGTCCGGAAATTGTTTTTCCAAATCTCTCATCATCAAAATTCCTTGCATAGGATTGTCTGTAGGATATTTGATGTATGCCGTAGCAAGATTTAGCCTGTAGTCCGGATTATTGGGCTCCAAAGAAATAGCATTTTGACTCATTTCTTCAGCTTTTTTGAGACATAGATCTTTCACATCTTTTTGCTCACTGTCCAATCCTTCTATATAACTGGTAGCTGCAATTGCCCAAGATTCCCCGGACTTTTCAATTTTTGCAACTTCTTCAGCATAATGTCCGGCAAGAGCAAACACAGATTTTTGATACCAAAATCCCGACAGTTTTTTTGCTGTCTCAGACTTTATGGAATCTGTTTTTTCTTGATTGAACCCTGTCTCAAGTTCAGACAACTCAGCTTTCTGAGCCTCTGTTAATTTATTTTGTTCTGCCAATAATATATTTTCAACACCTATGGCAGTTAAGTTTTTTAATCTTACTTCATCAGATTGTCTTAGATCAGAAGGTTTAGTTTCTAAAAATCCATAACATAAGATCATTATGATCAACAGGATGCCTGCCAATATCCATGGATTCTTTACCATGGTCTAATTAATCCTCTGTTTCTGTATCATCATCATCGTAGTCTACTCCTTCAGGCTCTTTTCCAAGCTTTACATGGTCGACAAATACTTTAGCCGGTTTAAAAGATGGAATAAAGTGCTCAGGGATCTCGATCGCTACATTTTTCTTGATATGGCGACCAATTTTCTTTGCACGCTTTTTGACGACAAATGATCCGAAACCTCTAATATAAACATTCTCCCCTTGAGCCAAAGAATTTTTGACTTCCTTAAAGAACATTTCCATAGAAACTAATACGTCCACTTTGGGAACTCCAGACTTATCTGCGATCAAAGCTACTAAATCCGCTTTTCTCATTTGCTTGATTTTTAACAAGTTATACAATATGGCCCTAAAAGAGCGGTGCAAATTTCGGAAATTTAAACCGTATTTAAAATTTTTTTGTGATTTTTTATTAAAAAAACATTGCCTAACATTTTCTCTTTCAAGCAGATAGCAAGAATTCAGGCTAAATTGGACTCAAATCATTACTTCTTGGTATGATTCTTTTGGGCTACCTTCGTTTCTTATTATTTATCCAAATTCTACCTTATGTTGATGTCTATGACCGGTTACGGTAATGCAAAAGGCCATGTGGACGGAAAAGAAATCGTCGTCGAACTTAAATGTCTAAACTCCAAAATCAATGACTTTAGGATCAAAATGCCCACTTCGTATAGACAAAAAGAACTAGAGCTTCGCAAAATCTTGAATGACACAGTCATTCGCGGTAAACTTGACGTGACCATCTTGGTAGACCAAATTGGCGATCAAGAAGATTTTGTAATCAATGATAAGTTGTTCAAAACCTATGGCCATCAAATCAAAGCTTTGGGTACTGATTTAAATTTGGACAATGCCGATATTCTTAATGCTATTCTAAAATTTCCTAATGTCATTGTTTCACAAGACTCACTCATCTCAGAGACAGAATACCAGTACACTCTTAGTATACTGCATGAAGCAATTGAGAAGCTCAATGACTTTAGATCTATCGAGGGTGCAATAGCCTCAAAAGATATGGCTCTTCGTTTGAGTTTAATAACAGAATATCTTAAAAAAATTGAAGCTCATGAAGAAGAGAGAATGAAAACAGTAAAAGATAAACTTAATAAAGCATTTACACAGGCTCAAAATGAACATATCGATAAAAATAGATTTGAACAAGAACTTATCTATTATCTTGAACGAATTGACTTCACAGAAGAAAAAGTAAGGTTAAAACAACATTGCGATTATTTTATAGAAGAGTTAAGTCAAAATGAATTCAGCAAATCGAAAAAATTAAATTTCATCAGCCAGGAAATAGGCAGAGAAATTAATACTCTTGGCGCAAAAGCTCAACATGCTATGATCCAAAAATATGTTGTGCTGATGAAAGATGAATTAGAAAAAATAAAAGAACAACTCAACAATGTTTTGTAGAATATGAGTTCTCAAAAAATTATTATTCTAACTGCTCCTTCAGGTTCCGGAAAGACAACCATAGCCAAGTTCCTATTGGCCGAATTTGATCAACTCTCCTTTTCTGTGTCGGCTACTACGCGTATGCCAAGAGATTATGAACAGAATGGAGTTCATTATTTTTTCTATTCTGAATTAGAATTTAAACAGCTGGTAAAAGAAAATAAATTACTGGAATATCAAGAGGTCTATCCAAATCAATTTTATGGTACACTTTACAGCGAATTGGAGAGAATATGGTCTGATGATAAAATCGCACTTTTTGATATTGATGTAAAAGGAGCATTCAATCTTATTCAAAATCCCAAGCTCGATATTCTCTCCGTATTTATTAAAACATCGAGTATAGAAGTTTTAAGAAAAAGACTCATAGCTCGAGGAACTGAAACAGAAGAAAGTCTAGCTAAAAGAATTCTCAAAGCAAGTGAAGAACTGGAGTATTCTAAGCATTTTGAATATGTGATTACAAATGACAAACTTGAGCTTGCGCAAAAGCTGGTTAAAACACTTGTAGAAGATTTTATAACAAACTAAATACTTGAAAAAAAGCTTGATTTAAAGAATAAGATCTTTAAATGGAATGAGAGTATGAATTCCCTTGGATTCAAAATATTTTGAAGTTTCAGCTTGGGGTTTATTGGATGTTATCAAAATCATATCTCCGCCCCAAGCGCCAAGTGACTTGACGGCTCCCCAATAATCTTGAAATCGTTCCTTTTTAATAGGAGTTTTGGATATATAACTTGCAATCAAGTCTTCGTGCTCATCAATCCAAGATTCAAATCCGCTCAAAGACTTCAAGTCCTGCAGTTTATTGGTAAGATTGGTAACTTTAGAGATTAATTTGCTATCCGGTTTTTGTTTAGAAACTTGCTTCACAGCTTCTCTGCTGTCCACTTTTTTGCCAAGAGCGGCAAAGTAAACCTGATCTTTGAACGCCGGAGAAAAGTCGATCTCGCTCAGATCAATGCTTCCATCTCCCAGAGTATAAAGCAATGGTCCTTCTGCTCCAGCACAAGCTACATCATATCCGCTTCCATCTTCCACATCAAAATAGAGATGATAAGGATTCACATCTGCCCATCCCGCCATATTGTAAATCAATGTAGAAGAAGATCCCAAACCCCATTCTAATGGAAACTCAAGATAATGATCAACCTTATATTTTTTCCAATGAGAGAGGAACTCACTATTGTTCTGACAACAGGCCTTGAAAAGCTTTCGGAGGTATTTCCCTGTGGCTTCATCACTGCATTTTACCACATCCAATCCCATGAGATCTATCTCTGCCTCAAACCATTTCTTGCCGTTTTGATCATAGCTGTTCCAAATAACCTCAGAGCCGGAGAGTTCCTGAACCTTCATCTTTTGGCCTAGCTTGGTGGGTAAAGCCAAAGCTGTTGCCCCATGGAGCACCAAATATTCTGCGCTAAGCAGAACTTTGCCTCTTGCATAGAATTCAGCTTTGATAGGAGGTGGTTTTTCTAATTTGAGGCGAAGATATAACCATTTTCAATGCATAAAAAATATTCATATATAAATTTTCTAAATTTGATCATATTTATAAATAATATTTTCAAACCCATTGAGTATTGCAGTTTTACCCCATGAAAGTTAAAAAATCGCTATCTGATGTTATAATAATTCCGGAGCTATGGGCTACTTAGGGTTTATTGATTCGGAATTTCAATCTTTTTGCTATTGTATTTATTCATGGCATTGGCCAGTCCTGCCATTGCATATTCCATTGCTGTATCTGCACCTAATTGGATGATTTCGTCCAAATAGCTTGACTCGAAGCTGTTCCATTTTCCCAAAACAAAATGAACCTGCTGTCCTCTCCCAAATTCACTGCCAATGCCCATTCTTAGCCTAGGGTAGGCGGAACTTCCCAATTGTGCTTCTATATCTCTAAGACCATTATGCCCTGCATGTGAGCCTGAAGGTCTCAATCTGATCGTCCCAAAATCTATGTGCAAGTCATCCACAATAACTAATAATTGCTCAACCGCTATATTTTCCTTCACCAAATGATGTTTGACTGCCTTTCCGGAAAGATTCATATAAGTTGTAGGTTTGATCAAAATAATTGTTTTGCCCTTAAATTTAAACTCAGACCTAAATGCATAGTTCACAGATTCCCATTCCGACTGCGCCGCTTGAGCCAATCGATCTACCACATCAAATCCTATATTGTGTCTGGTTCCTTGATAATCGGAACCTATATTGCCTAAACCTGCTATCAAATATTTCATTGAAATTGGATAAATTTTCTTTTTTTAAATAAAACTAATGCTGATTTCTTTTTTTAGAATTGAATTGAAAAAATAGAACTCAAATTAGTGCGATGAAATGAACACCGAATGATTGACCTATTTTTTGATGATGTTCACACCATATCAAAATAAAAAAACTCTGATTTCATCTTTGCAATAATCCAATATGAATTCACAACTCAAAGATACAAAAAAGCAGAAAAAGAGGAATTCATTGTGTCTTACAACATCAAAATTTCCGCCCTTGATGGTTAAATCCAATGGGAGACTATCTCTGTGACCATCAGATTGGCAAGTAAATTCAAAAAACCAATATGGAATTAGAGTTCGCTTGAAATTTCTATATGTAATTGCAATGCCCACGTCATTCAATCTTTTTTAATATTCAAAATACTTTTAAAAGAAAAAAAATGTGCAGGAATGATCCCAAATATTTTTGAAATCAAAGAGAATAAGATAAAAATCTGAATGCAGACCAGTGCTGAAGAATGCTAAAATTGAGCTTGTCTGAAAAAATTAAATTGCGGCGCTGTAGATTTTTTCTTGTGTCTTGACAATTTGATTGTTAGGTGTTTTAGCTGACTATCCAAAACTAGATATGGCTTTTTGATCCAATAGAACCTTGATCAATGAATAACTTGAGGCCAATAAAATAGAAATGGTATAAATAAGAAAACTTCCTACTCCATCAATGGAGCGGAAGTTATCAAAAATAGAAAAGTCTGTTTAACGATTTAAAATCTAATACCGTTAAGCAGACTTTTTATTTTTTCCCAAAAAATTTCTAACTGCGTTTTGTGCTTTCTCTACACACTCGTAGTTAATTTTGCAATGTACATACTTACCTACTTTCTCTGTCTGAATCACTCCTGACAATCTAAGAATACTTAGATGTTGGGATGTTACAGATTGTTCGATACCTAAGGCATGGTATATCTTATTGACATTGACCATTCCTTGTCCATCAATGAACTCCAGAATCTCTAGGCGAAGTGGGTGAGCTAACGCTCGCATAAGCTCGCATGAATAATCGAGCTTGACCTGATTGAAAATAACCTTAGTCTTCCTCATCGGGGGCTTCTTATTTTGAATTTACGTAGTTGACCTTAACAGCACAAAGATGCAAACTTTGTTGAAATTAACAAATAAATATTAAAAAAAAAATTTATTTGTTTTTAGGTCATTTTGTGTAGAGTATGCAGTGTAGAAGCTTTCTATACGATAAGTACTGATTTTGAGTGATTTATGTTTTATCCGGCCAATTCCTCCACAAGCTTGGAAATCTGATTCAGGCGATCACGGTCCAGAGAGTAATAGATAAATTTACCCTGGCGCTCTGTAGCAACCACTCCCGCACGTCTCAAAATAGCCAAATGTTGAGAAGCTACGGATTGCTCCAGTCGTAACTTGATGTAAATATCAGTCACAGTCATTGTATCATTTTCCTCCAAAAGGTCAATGACACGTTGGCGCAACTTGTGATTTACAGCACGGAGTACCAATACAGCTTTTCTTAAATCGGCATAGTCGAGCTGTACCTCCTTCCCTCCTCTTTTCAGTGTAATCGTTTCGTTCTTTTTGTTCCTCATGTCCGGGAATTTTTAATTTAATTGATCAAATACGGTTTAAGCAAAGCCAAAACAATGCCAATTTTCAATTCGGGATCAATTTTCTTTTAGGACTGGGGTATATTTTTAATTGTTATATATAAAAAACCACTTAATGTATTTATTATCAGTTAGTTATGTAACTTCTTTTTTGCTGTGGTGATATTTGGTTCCTTCAAGTATGAAGGGCGTAAAGTCGATAGATCGTCAAATTCTCCTCGCATCATTCTTTCCATTGCCGCCCTGTAAAGACCTTCGGCTTTAGAATCTACAACTGTAATATCGCTCTTCAGTTCGAATTTTACTGCTCCATCTCCTCCCACAGCATAGGCCAACTTGATCCAAGGCTCCAAAGCCTCAATACCTTGATCAAAGTCCAGTGCCTGATCAGTCATAACCGACTGAAGATGAATATCGTACACACCGGTATAGACTTCGTTTCTCCTGGCATCTATCATTGGAATGTAGTATTTTGCCTCCGGATGATTTCGTTTTAATAATGCAGCAATGGATTGTAAACTGCTAACGGCCAAAATTTTAGTTTTCCATCCATAAGCCAATCCCTTAGCAAAAGCCATCCCTGCTCTCAACCCTGTGAAGGAACCCGGCCCCTTAGAAACCAAAATATAGTCCAATGCTGATGGATTGATTAAATTGGATTGGATTGCTTCTTCTAACCAAACAGCAAACGCTACGACAGGATCCATTTCATTGCTTGACCTTTCAAAAACAATTTGTGAGCTTCGATCAAATATTGCCAATGAAATGGCTTTTGTAGAACTCTCAATACAAATTGCAGAAACCATAGATATCTAAATGACAAAAATTATTGGATCATGGTTTAAGGACCCGAGCCATTTTATCCGACTGTTTAAGCAATTCTACGGCATCTTTAATTAAAGGATCTTGTTTGAGTTTAATCTCGTATTTTCCTTTTTCAAAAAACAACCTTGAGCTCAAATCTTCTTTTATCAAATTGATTATCAATTCTTTATTTGAGTTTATCTGCTGCCATTGAGCTCGCTCTAGCTTATTTTGAACATTCGTAAGGTCTTCCTTTATATTGACATCCTTTGTATTTTCTGATTGTATCTTGAGCTCATCCAATTTTACTTCTAAGTCTGACCTATCATCAAAATTATGGTTTTTCAGATAAGCCACAAATTGCTCAAAGTCCTCAAACTGGACTTCTTGGGTAGACTTGAGCGTAGGGATTTTTTGTAAATAATCTGTACAAAAATTAAATATATAATTGTTGTCGATAAGTTTTTGCACAATCTCCGGATAGTTTGCCTCCGGGATTTCAACATCTGGTTTTACTCCTCCTCCATCATAAACAGGTCTTCCATTTCTTGTTTTAAACTTGGCTCTCAAAGAATCGGGTAAGTGAACAGCCTGACCATTCACATAATTTACGCTTTGAATGCAGCGACCTGAGGGTATGTAATATTTTGCAATGGTGAGCTTGACTTGAGCATTATAGCCTACGCTTTTTGTGTTCTGAACCAATCCTTTTCCATAAGAAATTTGCCCCATAATGACTGCTCTATCCAAATCCTGTAATGCCCCACTCACAATCTCAGAGGCCGAAGCAGAATGCTTATTTATTAAAACAACTATCGGAATATTCTCATCTACCGAGGCTCCTCTGGTGGAATAGGTGAGATCCTTTTCTTTAAGCTTGGATCTTGTACTTGCGATCAAAGTCCCCTGAGGGATAAAGGCATTGCATACATTGACAGCCTCATGGAGAAGTCCACCGCCATTATCTCTCAGATCAAAAATCAATGATGACATAGAGGGATGATCTTTCTTTAAATTCCTCACGGCATCAGCTACATTTTTACCTGCATTCTCTGTAAAAGTGGTTAAACACAGGTATCCTGTAGTAGAATCCACCATTCCCGAAAACGGAACATTAGGAATATTTACTTCATCCCTAACAATTTTAAAGTCCAGAATACCGGATTGTCCCGGTCTTTTGACGCTTACCTCTACCTCACTTTTGGGTGTCCCTCTCATAATTTGATTTAAATCCTCGCTATCTTTCCCTTTGGCATCTTGTTTGTTGACGGTCAGAACCTGATCTCCTGCTCTTAAGCCTGCTTTGTGCGCCGGAAAATTTTCATACACTTCTGTTATTACAACATAATCTCCTATCTTTTTAGCTCGTGCACCAATTCCATTATATTTCCCCTCAACCATCAATCTATAGTTTTCTATCTGAGCCTCAGAAATATAATTTGTAAAGGGGTCAAGGCTGTTGAGCATGGCATCAATCCCCACTTTCATTAACTTAGAGGGATTTGTCTCATCTACATAATTTGCGTTAATCTCTTTGTATACATTGGCAAATAATTCTATGTTTTTGGTTATTTCAAAATATTTATCATAGTCTACAATAGTAAAAGACAACATTGCTAGTCCAATAACAAAAAGTATCAATTTCACTTTCATGCTCTATATCGTTTCTAATATGCCATAGTAACGCAAAAGAGCTAAAGTTAGTTACCTAAAAAACAAAAAAAAATAATTGCATTAAGCGATTGACCTCTAATGTCAATAATAAGCTACAATATCCTCTAATTTCTTTCTTTGGATATCCGGAACAGTAATTTCATCTGCCGGGAAGCCTAAGGGAAGAAGTAAAAATGGCTTCTCATTTTCGGGTCTATTCAATATTTTACATAAGAAGTTCATTGGACTGGGGGTATGGGTTAGGGTTACCAATCCGGCATTATGGACAGCCGCAATCAAAAATCCGCAGGCAATGCCTACAGATTCTTGTACATAATAATTTTTTAATTTATTTCCCTGCTCATCCAAATCATGAGATTTCTTGAACACAACAATCAAATAAGGAGCGTCTTCCAAGAATGGCTTCTTCCAGTCTGTTCCCAAAGGAGCCAAATCTCTCAACCACTCTTCAGACATCCTGCTCTCATAATTCTCAAGCTCTTCTTTCTCTGCTGCTATTCTAATTTCTCTTTTGATCTTAGGGTCAGAAACCACACAAAATGTCCATGGTTGCTTGTTTGCTCCGGAAGGCGCACTTCCCGCTGACTGCAGAATTGAGTTGACTAAATCAATTGGAATAGGTCGACTGGAAAATTCTCTTACTGACCTTCTTTTTTGAATAAATTCATTCCAAGCTTTAGCTCGTTCTAACATTTGATCTTCATCAAATTGTACAGCGTTATAGGGAATGAAAGGGAAATCTGTATTCATTTATAAATCACCTAATTGTGGTCTTAAAATAACTTCCTCCATAACTGCATTATTACTTAAACTATAGGCCGTGTAAATCACCTCAGCGACATCTTCTGCTTTCATAAGTCTTTCTTCAGGAAGCTCAACTCCACTCCAAGAATTAGACCATGTTGCCCCGGGCAAAACAGAAATGACTCTTATATTATATGGTATTAATTCCTGTCTAAGACACTTACTAAAACCATACAATGCAAATTTACTGATGCAGTAATGAGACCCACCGGGATACGCATCTAAACTGGCAATAGAACACATATTAATTATTGTGCCTGTCCTGCTGCTTTTCATGGCAGGCAAGAGCAATCTTGTAAGTCTGTATGCGCTCCAAAAATTGGTATTCATTTGCTGTTCAAGATTATTACAGTCAGGATCCGAAATTTCTCCGGGCAAAAACACACCCGCATTGTTAATTAACAGGTCCACACGATCTGTAATCTCAGAAATAGTGTTAAAAATAAAATCAACTCCACTTGCAGTAGAAATATCGCAAATTATTTTTGTTACCTTATTATTTGAATTCAGTTTCATCAGTTCAGATTCTAGAGAATCCAAATCCGACTGAGTCCTCGAACACAAATAAAAATTTGAACCTTCTTTTCCAAATCTCTCACTTATAGCTTTGCCCAATCCTTTTCCTGCTCCGGTGATAACAATATTGCTCATAAATTCAACTGGCTTGATGTAACATTATTTTTTTGACTTTTCAGGTTTGATATATTCCGGAAAATCAATGTTGGGTTTTTCGGGTCTCAAAGTATCTATAGGAACTTTCAAGCTATCAAATTTGATAGATTTTGAAATGGACTTCAAAATTGAATCTGCTATCGTTTGTGCCTCGATGCTTAATTCTCTCAAACACTTGTCATGTCTCTCTTTGAAATAATTGGACTTTTTTTCTTGTAATAGTGCTGTTGCTTGTGCTTCTATTTTAGAAGTGTCAAGACTGCATGAAGTAAAAATAACTGACAGTAAAACACAATATAAACCTACAGTTCTCATTGTTGATGTATCTTTTCTATTTCTACTTTTCTTTGCTGAATCAAACTGTCTATAAAAATTTGTTTCATATTGGATTTATAAATTAAACATAATGAATCTGCCAAACTATCAAACACTTTAATTTCTGCATAGAACAAACTGTCTGACTTATGTTTAGCCAGCTTTTGAATCTGAACATTTTGATCAGAACAGGAAACCAAAATTAGAATTGAAACTACAAGTAATACTTTACCCAACATCAGACAATAAGTTTTTTTCTCAACTCAAAATTTTGTCCAAGATATACTTTTCTCACTTGCTCATCATTGGCCAACTCTTCGGCCGATCCCGCTTTTAGAATCTTCCCTTCAAAAATGAGATAGGCTCTGTCTGTAATCGACAATGTTTCTTGAACATTATGATCTGTTATTAAAATTCCAATATTCTTAGTTTTGAGTTTTTCAACAATATTTTGAATATCTTCAACAGCAATTGGGTCTATTCCTGCAAAAGGCTCATCAAGTAAAATAAATCCCGGATCTGATGCCAGCGCTCTAGCGATTTCTGTTCTTCTCCTTTCTCCGCCGGATAAAGAATCGCCAAGATTTTTTCTTACTTTTATCAATCTAAATTCTTCCAATAGAGATTCCAATTTTTCTTGCTGCTGCTTTTTAGACAGCTCCGTCATCTCCAATATGGCTTTGATATTATCTTCTACACTTAGTTTTCTAAATACGGAAGGCTCTTGGGGTAAATATCCAACACCTTTTCTCGCTCTTATATACATAGGGTCTCTTGTGATCTCGTTATCATCTATATAGACTGAGCCGGAATTGGGAGAAATAAAACCAACGATCATATAAAAACTCGTCGTTTTTCCTGCTCCATTGGGTCCCAATAATCCAACAATCTCACCCTGATGAACCGTTATGGAAACTCCATCTACGACGGTCCTATTGCCATAGGATTTAACAAGAGATTTTGTATGCAGTATCATGGTTTTAGCTTGATTTTCTGATCCCAGTCTGCTCGAAGTGGTTCGAGGATCCATCTATAAATTTTTTCCGGCAAAAAATGTTCATCATAGTTAATACCATCCCATTTCTTATTTTGATTAGAGTCCTCTATCAACTCAACCGAATAAGCTATTGGCTCCAAATGTGTGAAATCTACAGAAAGGTTCCCATTTGTAATTTGATAATAGTCTTCTCTATAGACTTCAGCTCGGCTGATCAATCGCAAAATATAGAATCCATTTGGGAGAGAATCAATGCTCAAATTCAATTTGCTTAATGCTGATTCCGGTTTTACAAAAAATTGAAATGTATCTGCGCGGTTAGTTATTCCTAAAGGCATCTTTATCGCTCCGGAGTCAAGAATTACCGTTATTTCTTTTTCAGGTAAATTATCTAACACAATTTCAAGCTGACCGGGTCGAGTTGGATTGGCATGAGCCTTATATGCTTTTGGAGCCTGTAGTTTAATTTTAGAACTGTCAATACTCAATATTGGATGTAAACATTCTATCCTTATCATTTCTTTCTGATGAATAAAAGATGATTTAGCTTGCAACTTTTCTGATTGTACATTTGAGGAAAGAAATGGTGGAAGATCTATGCTGTCAGTAGATTGCCCAAAACTAAATTGCAACTGAATAGAATCCTTGGACTGATAATAAATCAAACTCGTATCTTTTTTTTGCAAAACCTGAACATCTACCGGACTATTGATTTTTAATTGCTCTATCGATATAGTTTGATTCCATAGTAATTTTATCAATCCATTTTTAAATGATTTTCTAATCAATTTAATTGGTTTCACATTTTCTGATAATCTAAGAACTTTTATTAAATTATCATTCGACAGTTGAAAAGCAGAATCTAACATCGCAATTGACTCTGTGGGCTGGTCAAAATAATAATTTGTGTTTTTGTCTTCGACAGCAAACAGTCTATACGTTGCGGCTGCCAAATGTTGAAACTTAAAATTTCCTTTACTGTCCGTAAAAGAAATATAAAGAGGTCTTGTTTTTAGAAAAGCTGTATCAGATAAATTTTGATATAAGCATGCAACGACTTTTGGTTTTGGCTCACCCGAAAAAGCATCCACCACTTTTCCTTCCAGTGTCAAACTGTCTATGTAATCTCCTGTAGAAAAAGTATAAGCCAAATTCTGTGCTACATTTCCGGCGGTAATATCTTTGATCGCTTGTCCAAATTGAATGGTATAGGTTGTATTTTCTTTTAATTTCTCTCTTGAGTCAAACAATATACGAACTGATTTACCTTTGAGCTTGGATTGTATTGGATACTCTGTTGATGGACTTATAAATATATTGGTCGCAGGTTGATCTAATTTTATCCATTCATTAAAATGAAGTACAATAGGTTTTCCATCATATCTTAATGGTTTATCTTGGCTTGATTTTTTTAGATCAACTTGAGGGGGTTGTTTATCATCTTCTCCCCCTGAGATCCCTTGAATATTTGCACAAGAAAAGAGGAGCAAAATGCTCCAACTTACTATGAGAAAAATTCTTGCGCTCATAAGGGCAAAGTTACGTTTTTTTTAATCAAATGCGATCCAACAACTTTTTAATTAGAAGATTAAATGGATTCTTAACATCCTATCTCTTTACTGATGCAAAATGGAATCTGTTAAGTCAGAATGATAAAATGGGCTTGCACTAAAACAAAAAAGCTTGAACTCATTTGAATTCAAGCCTTTTATATTTTTAATTAAATAAAATTATTGTTTAATAAATGCATCTACGCCTTTAGCTTTTAATTTCTTTACAGCATATTCTGCTTCATTTCTTGTTCCGTAAGAACCTGCCACTGCTCTATAATATTCTTCATTCCCGAAGGCCTTTCTTACTGCATTTACAAACCCAAGTTTTTTCAACTTTTTAACTTGAGCATCGGCACCATTTGGCACGATATAAGAGCCTGCCACAACATAGAATTTTGCTTTTGCTGTGGTTGCTTTTGCAGTACTCATACTTTCTTTAGCTACAGATTTCTTTTCTTGTTTTGTTGCAGATTTGGTAGTAGTATGATTGCTCACCGTTTTTGGCGCAGTCGGTGCAGAAAGTTTTGGGGCTGTAGTAATTGTTTTTGGAGCTGCTTTTGTAGCTATCTCAGTATTAGAATTAGCCGCATTGGTGGATGCTGCAGATGAAGAAGATGAACCCAACTTTGGCAGCGAAACGATGTCCCCTGCTCCTGCACTTGCCGGCTGATTTGTTGTTGCCACACTTTGAGGATTTGCCTGAGAAGAAGTGTTGGTGATTGGTGAAGAATTTACGGGTTTACTATAATCCAAATCAGGAGTAGAGCCAAGAGAAGGACCAATTTGTGTGGGAACCTCTCCGGTTAAATCCAATATCATACTGTCATCTTTAGTCAGCGGACCAGTAAGTCCAACCAACCCTTGATCTGCAGATAATGAATCTACAGGTTCTGCCAAATTTTCAGAAACCAAAGGTTCTGCTTTGGATCTTCTATAAATCATAACAGCTATAGCTACAACCAACAAGCCCAATAAGCTATACAGTAAAACTTTGATCAAATTTTTCATTTTAATAATATATTTCTACGCAAATATACAACATTTTATAAATTACAAATAATTAATATATATTATTTACAATTTATTTAATTTTGGAAATTACTCCAACTAGAGTTAATTTTGAGTTTAATCCCCATGTTCCGATCATAATGGATTCCGGTATATTCAAGGCTATAAAATCTGGTGGCTCTTCTCGTGAGCAAGCCATAAAGTCTATGTATGAAGACAATAAATTCAGAACACAGTTGTCCAAATACATTGCTCAAAATCAAGGAAATGAGGAAGACACCAAAGATATTTTTCAAGAGGCATTAATTATTTTGGATAAAAATTTAAGGAATGGGAAAGTAGATGAGGATCAAAACATTAACGCATATCTTTTTAAAACATGTAAACTTCTGTGGCTCAACAGTTTAAGAAAAAATAACAAAATTCAATTGATTGATTTCGAAGAAAATCCTGAAGAATTGGTAACAAATGAAGATCTCGAAACATTTAGAGAGGAAGGAAAGTACAAAAGCCTACAAAAAGCACTAACCAAGCTGAATGACAGATGCAGAGAAATTCTTGTCCTTTGGTCTCAAAGTTATTCTATGAAAGAAATAATGAAAAAATTAGATCTAAAGTCAGAGGCCATGGCAAGAAAATCAAAACATCAATGCCTGCTTAAGTTAATGCAGATTATTAAATCCGATCCCAATGGTTGGGAGGATTGACCGTAAATCCAGAATATGAATGAGTCATTTTATACTGAATTATTGGAGATTAAGGCGCAAGGTAAGCTAAATCCTGAGCAAGAAGCTCTATTGACAAGCTTAATACCACAAGGCAGTGATTTAAGTTCTGAGCTTAAAGCCTACCATTTGGCGAAACAGGCCATTGAGATTGATATATCTAATGAGCTAAAATTTAAATTTAATGAATGGGATCAAAAGAAAAAAAGCAGATTGTTCAGAGTAGATTTCAAAACCATTTCTATTGCAGCCTCTCTCTTTTTATTTCTATCGGTTTGCTCCATATTATGGCATAGCAACCAACATTTTAGCAACAGAAGAATAGTGAATGACCATCTGCATAAATTCAATACAGAAATTAGAGGAGTGAACTCAGGTCCGGAGACTCTTTCGGACAGAATTGGAAAATTGAGAGACGGGCTAGAACAAAATCCGACCTTAGTGATCCAAGAAACTCAAGCTCTGCTTAAGCTGTCTGTCACAGGAGTTCAAAAAGATGCAATTGAATGGACTTTAGCCTTAGCGTATCTCGAAAATAATCAAAATGAGAAAGCCTTGACATTGCTAAAATCAATCAACGCCAATCCTGACCATTCTTATCAAAAACATTCGAAAGCCGTTTTGGATAAATTAAACAGCAACTGGAGAGTGTTTTTATTTTAAAATACAGCTTTGTTTTTATTTAAGACAATTTGATTATTGAAATTGAAAAATCAATTTGTCAATCCGGATTAAAGGTTTACTTCACTTCTCCGAAGATTGGTCAAGCCTTTGAGTTATTCAGGTATTTTATCTGCTGGAGTCTCGAGCTTATCCTGTGTCAATTCTTGGGATTCAACTTTTGGATGATTAAAAAAATCCCTATAGAAAATTAGAAAAATGCAAATTCCACAAAAAATACTGGAATCTGCCACATTGAAAATAGAATTAAAAAACTCAAATTCTTCTCCAGGCCATATTGGGCTCCAGCTTGGAAAATGTCCATGAGCCATCGGGAAGTACAACATGTCTACTACTTTCCCCATTAAAAAGGGAGCGTATCCTCCTCCTTCTGGAAACAGGCTGGCAATTCCGCCGTGATAATGCGAATCGGAAAACACAATTCCATAAATTGCGCTATCAATAATGTTACCAAGAGCCCCTGCCAAAATCATAGAAAAAGCAATGATGACCCCAATTCTTTCTTTACTCTGAATCAAACTCTTCAAAATATAAAATAGAAAGCCAACGGCAACTACACGAAAAACACTCAAGGCTATCTTGCCCCAAGTTCCTCCTAAACTTAATCCGAAAGCCATTCCTTCATTTTCAATAAATTTAATTTTTGCCCAGGATTGGCCAAAAATGAGTATTTCTTCGCCCATTTCCATATTAAGTTTCACCCAAATTTTACTGGATTGATCAATGAACAACACTAAAAAAATGGTGATAATGGCTGCTAGTCTGTACTTATTTGGATTCATTAGGGCACAAATTTATAGGTTTTATTCAAGACTGGATGCGAATTAGGACGGAAGTGGACAAAAAAAATCCCGACCAACTTTTGGCCGGGACCTTCAAACAAAACGAAAAACCAACTTTATAGAAAGCTACAAAAGGCTAAATATAAACTTCTAATTAAAAGGAGAAATTAAATCCCCTTTCTTATACGAACAGGAACTTCTTTCGTCACTCCATCTCTTACTATAGTAACATTGAGAGTCTCACCAACTTTGGTTAAACCAACTACCTTAAGTAAGTCATCATAATTTTTAATGGATTTACCATTGATTTTGGTTATCACATCATTAGGTAATAATCCTGCGTATTTGGCAGAACTATTGTCCTCCATCGTTTCAATAACAACGCCTTCAGAGAAAGAAAGGTTCAATTCTTTTTTCTTTTCTTCATCTAAATTTGAAACTGAAACTCCCAGTCTTCCGCGTTCGAAATTTCCTGTAGAAATTAATTCTTTCGTAATTTTATTTACGAGATTTATAGGTATTGCAAAACTATATCCTGAATAATATCCTGTTTTGGAGGCAATCGCACTGTTAATTCCTACCAATCTACCATAAGAATCTACCAGAGCTCCGCCACTATTTCCCGGATTTACTGCTGCGTCTGTCTGAATAAACTCTTCGATCATTTGGGTTGAAGGATTTTGACTGTTGGAACCGTAAGGATTGAAATACTGGCTGTCATCCTCTTGAGGAAGCTGCATATTAAGGTCTCTCCCCTTTGCACTCACGATACCTGCAGTAACAGTACTTGTTAAATATCCAAATGGATTTCCAACTGCCAATACCCATTCACCGATTTTTATTTGATCCGAATTGGCTGTTTCAAGAATTGGCAATCCTGTTGATTCTATTTTTAAAACTGCAAGATCGGTTCTTGGGTCTGTACCTATTTTTTTAGCTTTGAATTTTCGCTCATCTTTCAATATCACTTCGATATCATCTGCAAATTCAACCACATGATTATTGGTCACAATATACCCATCTTGCGAAACAATAACTCCACTTCCGGAACCCTTTTTTTGATTATAATATGGTGTCCCGAATCCAAATCCTCTCAAATCAAATTCTCTGAAAAACGGATGATCTTGAAATGGATCTCTGTATTGTTTATTTAATTGATCCTGTTTCTGTTTAACCAACTGATCGCTTTCTTGAGCATTAATTTGTACGACTACCTGAAGAGCTTTATCGGCGGCTGCAGAAAAATCAGGGCCTACCGTAGGACTTGAATTTTCATTGACCGGCTGTGCAAAAGGATTCAAATTAATAGATCTCTCCTTAGTGTTTTGACTTTGTTGATACACTAAAAAAGCAGCTACAATAAGAATTCCTCCAAAAAAACCTGAAAGAACATTTGCTAGTATTTTTTTCATTTTTCTAACATTTATTATACGTGAATAAGAAGAAAACGCTGCACAAAAAAAAAGTATTTTTATAAAAAAGTATTTAACACGGATTTAACCATGTCCAATTCCATTGTTTAATTCGGATATAATAAAAGGATAGATCAGGGCTTTGCCACAATCTTGATGAGTGGTTCAACTAGAGCTTAATACCGTTTCCATCTTATAATGCCGACCGAATTGCTGCTGCTGTTTCGGTATATTCTTCAATAGAAAATTCTTTGCGAGGCAGGCTGAAATTCAAATCCCCAATTTGGTTTAATGGCACCAAGTGGAGATGAGCATGAGGCACTTCCAGCCCAATAACAGAGACTCCAACTTTAATGCAAGGGACAACTTTTTTTATTGCTGTAGCCAATTGTTTAGAAAACAAATTCAGTTCAATAAAATGATCATTGGGCAGTTCAAAATAATAATCAACCTCAAATTTTGGGATCACTAACGTATGTCCTTTAGCCAGAGGCTTAATGTCTAAAAATGCAAAACAATGTTCTGTTTCTGCTACCTTATAACAGGGAATTTCTCCGTTTATTATCTTTGTAAATAGAGTTGCCATTATGCTGTAATTTGCAAAACTTCTAAAATCATCTCTCCGGCGGGAGTTTTGATATTGGCTTTTTCTCCCACAGTCTTTCCTAACAAACCCTGTCCAATAGGAGAGTTGACAGAGATTTTACCTGCCTTAAGGTCTGCTTCTGCCTCAGCCACAATCTGATAGGTGATTTCTTTATTAACCTTATGATTTTTGAGCTTTACATGAGTCATCATGGTTACTTTGGAAGTATCTATTTGAGACTGATCCAATATTCTCACATTGGATATTTTAAGCTCCAAATCATTAATTTTTAATTCTAGCATACCTTGAGCGTCTTTTGCAGCATGATATTCTGCGTTCTCAGACAGGTCTCCTTTTTCTCTTGCTTCGGCTATAGCCTTCGCAACCTCCTGTCTGCCAGTACTTTTTAAATGGTCTAGCTCTGCTTTTATTTTGTCATAACCTTCTTGGGTCATGTATGTTGGATTCATAAAAAATAATTAAAAAAGTTTGATAAAAACAAAAGAACGCTTTCCTTAGCAGGAAAACGTTCTTTGCAAGTATTTTCTTTTTAACGTTTGTTTAGCTCAAAAAGTTCCGAAAATTAGAATGATAATCGAACTCCAAGGTTGTGAGTTCCTTGAAATGGATTCGTAGCTCTATAAGCATAATCAAAGTTGATCATATTATCACTTTTCTTCTTCATAGGAGTGCTTAATGTCAATCCTGCACTTAGTCCGGTATAAACACCCGGCAATGCTGTGGTTTTGTCTCCTATTTCATAAGTATAAGCGCCTCTAAGCATAAAGTATTTTCCAAAATCCAATTCTACGCCGGCACCCACTTCATCTCTTCCAAACGAGTTGGAGGTAAAATTAGCCATTGGAGTTAGTTTCAAAAAATTGCTAAAGTTGAAATCATAAGAGAGGGAAATATTTAATAATGATGGCAACTCAAACTTACTTAATCTGACGTCATAAGTCAAAACATGTCCGGCCTCAGAGATTAACTGTTTGGACAATCCTTCTCCGCTAAATCTCATAGGAGATCCTATATTCTTTAATGCGATTCCCAATTTGAACTGATTATCTTGTCCTGCCACATACTGAACTCCGGCGTCTATACCGAAGCCAAAAGCAGAAACATCCTGAATAGCTTCTGATATACCTCTAAACAACACTGCTACAGTCACCTTGTCCGCAAAATTATGAGAGTAGCCTATTCCAATATTGAAGAAATTAGGACTATAAGTTGCTCCTGTTCCTTCTGGGTTATTGGTAGTGGTCACTCTTATATCACCAAAGCCTAAAGAAGTTAATCCAATTCCTAAAACTCCACTTTTTCCAACTCTTTGCGCAATCCCTAGTGCATTAAGAGAGAGCCCACTTGGCACAAGCCATCTTGAATGAGAAAAACCAACTTCAGTTTTTGTAATTCTACTCAGCCCTGCCGGATTTACAAACAGAGCTTCTACACCTTTTACACTGGCACCGTTAAGCGCGTTTACTCCTGCAGACCTTGCCCATGGATTCATCAACAACTCGTATGCTCCCGCTTCTCCTTGACGATCTGGATTCCCTGCAAAGCTGATGCTCAATCCGGCCAAAAGTGTAATAAATGAAAGTAACAATTTATTCATATTGAATGATATTTAGTAGGTTTTGATAAAATGACCTCTTGCCTCTAAAACAAAGCAAGAGGTCTGATTTAAATTTTTATAATCCGGAAGGATCGAATTTACGAGCCAAGCCAAACCATTTCACAATTTTTTCTTCTCCTGTATTGCCTTCTTTGATATGGATCAAGTAAGCTCCGGATGCTATTGGGATTCCTTTGAAATTGGTTAAATCCCATTCTACGTCAGGGTAGATTTGCTTCTCCGAGATTCCTCTTGAGCCCACTACTTTTTGAGGCACCTCATCACGCTTATATTGTTTAATAAACTTACCGTCTATTGAGAATATATTGATCTCGCATTTAGCAGGAAGATTTGTGATTTTTACAATGTTGCTATATTGTCCTGTTTCATAATTTGAGAACCCATAATAAGGATTAGGTACAACATTTACATTGTCCAAAGCAGACGAAACTTCTTCTGCACTGCTTATTTTTTTGGCCTCCTTACCTTGAATTTCAAATTGATAAAGACCGTGTCCGGAATTAGACCCTGTTCCAATATGAACATTGTATGGATTGTCTACTCTTAATCTAATGACTAAGTCATTCGGGATCAATCCGGTCTCCGTTGAGCCAAGTGCGTTGAGCGAAGTTCCCGGATAAAGAGCTGCCATAGAACACCAGGTCAATACTTCAAATGCTCTCTTTTGAGTGGCAATAGCAGATGCATTGATTTGTGTCTTTATCGCTTTACAAGAATCATAAGGAGTCCTTGTCACATAAATATAATGATGACCTCCAAGCACAATTGCCAAAGGAGACTGTACATCACAACCGTCACCTGCATTATTGAAAACTTGATCTGTCGGATTCCACATCATATCATTTCCAACTCCTTTTTTATCTTTCAAACAATCCGGCAAATCATTGCCATAGTATGAATTTTCTCCAAAGAAAATGTTCACCCTCTGTCCAGTTTCTACATCTACTGCATAGCCGGGAAACCAACCAAATCCTGTAGTATTGCTGTTATCAGGATCAGCATATCCATCTCCATCCTTATCGTATTTATCTACAGAAGGATTGGTCTTAACGTCAAAATTCTTTCTGCCTGTAAATGGCTCAACATTGGATCCTCTTTCATATGGATTCCAAGTTTCGATCACTATACACCTAGACCATTTGGATTTGTCGCTGGTAAAAACTATATCGACATTATTTAATGAATCCAATCTGTTTGTCCCTCTGAATGTTTCGTTTCTTGGATTGTTCCAGGCCGGAGAAACAATTACAGAATCCTTTGTCATACGATAAGGATACCATGTACCATTTAAATCTCCATCTCCAAGATTACTGAAGAGTTGTTGTGGGTCTAAATAGTACAACTGACTTGGCAATTGGGTTTGAATAAAGTTATTCACAAACTGATCATTGTCCGGCTGCGCTATGTACCATCTTGGACCATCAGGATTCTTGTACTCATATTCTAAGCCATCTCCAATAATTCCATTATCCACTGTTGGATTTTTTCCACATTCTTCAGTTTGTGATATCGAAATGGAGATTCCATATTTAGGAATGAGCTGTTCATTTATTTTGTTGATATCTACATCAGATTTGATTGAGTCTGCCGGATTATCAAGGTTAGTCAATTTCCAAGTTACAGGCAAATCCAATTTATTATTTTTTGGATTGGCATCGATATATTTTAGTTCAAATCTGCCATTTTTTACCTGTAATGGGTTAATCACTTTTACTTCGAATGGGCCAGATCCAGCCTGATATGTGATGGATCCCTTATAAGAGCCATCAAGTAATTTATCATACATGTCAGACTTTAATCTCACAAAGTTATGACCTAAACCTACTCCGTCTAATCTTGTAATCTCTACTCCATCTCCGTACTTTGAGTTTAGCTCCTCATAAACTTGTGGTCTTGGTATTGCAATATAAGGTTTGCCGTCTCCTTCGGGACCAATATTTCTTCTGCCCGGGCAATATTGCATTCTTTGACCATCTTGATTATCAATATCAAATGATTTATAATTATTGTAACCATAAGCAATTGCAATAAAATAATATTTTTTATGATTTACCAATGTCCTACTGCTTAATGCAAATTGATCCTCGGTGATTTTAAAAGAATGTTTTATCCCCACATCTGTTCCCGCAACTTTCTCTACCGGATAAAAAACTTTATCTTTTGGATGACCCGGAGTTGGGTTAGGAGTCGCAACCCAGTTGTACAGTTTTTTAATGTTGTTCTTTAAGTCAACGGTTGCTATTTCGCGTACCAGGGTTGGATCTGATATTGTATTTTCATTCAATGAAACATCGGGGCCGGAAACTTGAAATATCCTATACCCTTCAAAACGGAATAAAGAATCCTGACCCGGAGGAATTCCCAATCCGGCTTCACTATAGTCTTCAGGAACAGTATTAAAATTATTAGAACCTTTATCCGGATTTATTAATAAAATGAGTTCTTTATCCAATTCTACAAAATCAACATTTGGAGCATCGGGACCATTCTTCAATTCAAAACAATTATCAAACAAATCTTGAGCTAGAACATCTGCTTCAAGCAACTCACTCAAGCTTGGACAAGGGTACACCTGATCTGCCACCCAGACCACTCCCACAATAAGTTCATTTACAGCACCCGGAGTTAACAACATTGGCCCGGAGGCTTGAAGGGTTCTTCTATCTCCTTCTCCCGCAGAAGCAGTGCACATACTCCAACCTGTAGAATTATTAGGTTCATCAGGAAAAGCATATCTGGTAGTATTGGTTGAGCCCGGGTTTTTTCCGACACCGCCTTTGGTTAAAGGATCTCCATCAGCCCATCTGCCTACTAGATAATTGTAATATTGATTTGAATTTGTAGGGTCTGTTGTTCCCGGTGGAGGGTTTCCTCCCAATCCTAATCCATTATAATACATAAAGGAAGACATTCCGATTTCAACAAAGGTGTCTAATTGACCAGTACCAGGTATAGGCTCTAATAAAATTGGATTCCCATTATTGTCTTTTTTAATCGTGCCTATACTGTCGCGATCAAAAACTTTTGGGCCTAAAGGACCACGAAAATAGTCAATACCCAGCACCGGAACGTCATTACAATAAGTATTTACCGTACCGCAATTACAACCATTGCTTCCATCTGTAGCATCAATATTGTAGATAAACATCAACTCCTCCTTTGGAAAACAACCAACGTAATCATCCGAAAAACAGCCTAAATCCGGGTCTGTCCAAACAGCAAAGTAACAATCTTGAATATCTTCACTTGCTCTGTTAATCAACTTGTAGCGGTAGAAGCTCATGTCATTTATTTGATCGCCGGTTTGGAATGCGAAGGCTTGAACTTGCACTTCCATACGAATTGGGTCTCCTCCTGAGTTCGTATGAATTCCTCCTGCTCCTTCATCATTGTAAATCCAAAATGCCATTTCGTCTCCATAAATTCCAGATTTACAACCTCTGATATTGATATCGGGATATTCTCCATATTCGGGTTCATAACGCCCATTTTTATGTCCGCTAGTGGGATCCTCATAAAACGATCCAAGACCTTGTCTAAGGTCAGGCAGCTCAAATTTATATCTGGATTCGAATCTAGCATTTCCTCGACCAGGATAAAAAAGCAAATCCTCAGGGATTAATCCCTCATCAATTTTGTCCAATCCCGCTGCTTGTGCCTCTTTCCAATGTTTAATATGATTGGTAACATTCTTTCCTTTAACAACGAAAAAATTATCCCAATCTCTACAATCTTTTTCAGTAGTTGTAAAAATTTTATCATCAATTGGTCCCGGCCAACAATCATTACGAGTAGCAGATCTATAAGTTTGGGCCATCATTTTTAAAGCCCCTGCAGGAGTATAACCTCCTACCCATACTGCTCCTGCAAATAGAGAGGAAACCTCTTTTTTTCCGGATCCGGGAACAACTTTTGGAATAACATAACGACCGGCATTCAAATCCCACCAAACGTCACCTCCATTCAATAATCTTGCTCTAACATTATTGATTTCTAGATCATATTGTTTAGTAGCAGGATCACAAGAAGCTCTTGGCTTTAATTTGCTCGTTTTGGGAGCTTCATTAGTGATATTTTTTTCCGGCTGCCTTGCCCAAGTACTTACTGACATAAGAAGTATGATCAGTAAAAAAGTATATTGAATTTTTTTCATTTTCTAAAAAATTAAAGAGTTAAACATTAAAATTCAAATATTGCTCCAACAAACATCCTTCTAGGCAAGGAAAATTTATCTGGATCTAAAAGTCTCCAATTGTATTGATCAATAAAATACTGTACATTGTCTTGACCATAAACTGTTCTTGTGGTATTGATATCCACTTGCCCTCTTGGTGTAGCTAAGTATCCATCATCCCTTGCATCTTTAGAGCCTCTATACACTCCAATAATATTTTTTGTATTCAATAAGTTCTGAACTCTGAAATAAACATTTACGCTTAATGGATTTCTATTTTCATATCTCTTCAAAACAATATTTTTATCTACACGGATGTCCATATTATAGTTCCATGGCAAACGAGCTCCATTGATAGAACCTAAGTATCCTTGTCCATCAAATCTTGTGATGCTCGCACCGGGAGAGAATGGTCTACCCGAAGCCGTGATCAACTGTAAGTTTACTCCGGCATTTGAAAAGATATCAATTCCTGCAATTCTAGGGCCATTATATTTTTTTCCTTCGCCATATCTATAATCAGCCAAGAAAGAGAACCTATGTCTTTCGTCGTAGGTGAATGGGAATATGTTGCGAATGTTAATCCCTTTTCCTGTGAGTCCTCTTTGTGTGTTAGGATCAGATCCTGTTCCATCAGCAAATTGAAGCGTATAGGCTGCAGTAAATTCAAAATTATTTGTTCTTCTCAAATCATAGGTAAAATTGAATCCTTTAACCGTTCCAAAATCTAAGTTACCGTAAGTATCATAAGTTCCAATCGTTGCTACTTTGGACAAAGTAGTTCTTTGGATCATGTCTCTCAATTCCTTATAATAAGCGGATATTTTGAGACCTGAAGATGATGAAAGTTTTTGTTGAAATCCTACTTCATAATCTACGGTTCTACTTGGCTTCAAATTTCCATTTTCAGCCGGAGTTCTACCGGCTAAATCCCAATACAGATACTGCAATGGAGAAACAAAGCTATTGGAAGTAGGACGCTGAGTCAAAATATCATAATGTGCAAAAAAGTTCGCGTCATCAGATATTGGGAATGAAAATGCAATTCGAGGCATAATATTCACCTGAGGCTTATAGTCTTCAAACGAGTTATCTACGATAAAATAATTTCCTCTGATGGATCTCAATGAGTCAGAAGGTTGTAAATAGGATGGGAAAACCAAATTGTTTTCACCAAAAATAGAACTGGAAGAATTGGCTAAGGTCCCGTTAGGGAAATACCAATTGTTGCCGTATCTGTAAGCTTTTACAGAAGATCCTCCCTCAGAATTGGTGTACACTTTATAATCATCTCCAATATTTCCCGGCTTATTTCCGCCAAATTTTTCATGGAATGTTTTGGCTCCCAAAATATCATAAAGTGAATATTGATCCTTGATAACTTTTGTATTTGCATCGTAATAATCCGCTCTTACTCCAACTCTAAAAATGATATCCTTGTAAGTAAACTTATCTTGCACATATCCTGCTGCATAGATCGGAGTATTTGGAGCAACTAAATAAGAGTAATTTCCATTGGCATCTCTTTTGAAAAAATCTTCAAATTTGACTCCTCTTGATAATTTGTTTCCTTGATAATCATACCCTCTAAATCCAACTAAACTCTGATCTGTCAACTCTCTTGATGAGAACATGCCTAGACTTAATTGACTTGGATCCAATTGATCAATATTAACATATTCTTTAGCCAATTTTTCTTGATCTCCGGATGGATTGATTACTCTGCGCAATTCTTTGTAAAATCTAGCTTCCGGATTTGGAGATATTAATCCACAGAACACCGGTCTTCCCAATGTATCATAGTAAGCGACACAGGTTGTGTCTATTCCTGTGATGTGGTTATTTGCTAACAATCTACCGGTTCTCCATAATTCGAATGGAGTAAGTGTATATCCTCTGTCGATCCTTTGTTCGAACAAAAATCCAAATTGAATATTATGTCGTGAATTGCTATTTCCTCTCGGCGTCAAATCAAAACCGGAAGTCAATTGAGCAGTAATTATTTCGTCATCAGACTTTGTAAATCGGTTATAAATAGAACCAACATTGGTATGCAATCCTGTCCATAAAGTAGTGTTAGATGTTAATAATTGACCGTTGAAGGCGTTATAGGCTTCTATGTTAAATGCTGCATTACCAACCGGTAAAATTTTATTATAGGCTGTGAATACAGGATTAATTGTGCCATCTGTATAGCCTCTGACCAAAGGTACATATCCTACATGGTCTCCTGACTGCTGATCATAAGCAGGTTCCCAAGATCGATCAAATTTTCCAACAAAGCCATAATTGAAAAAATTGTTCTTGTGGATAGGGTCTTGAGATGTTTCCAAAATATTTTCATATCCACCCTGCAAAGTGTAATAAAAATTACTAATGGGAGACAGATTTGCCGTAGAAGCATCTTCACTTGCATCTACAGCTCTGGTTCTACCCAATTTATGTCTAAATCTAAATAATCCTCTATAAGTGTCCGTTTTTCTGTATGGGTTGTGATTCCAGTTTAAGAGCGTCCAAGAGCCATTTCCGATAGTTTCTCCCACTCCATCAGATTCACCATTCACACCCGGAGTAAATCTATCGTTAACCGTTGCATACACTCCCGTTACAGAAAAGTCAATATTGGAGGTTGGCTTGAAGTCTAATTTGCCAATGAAGTCTCTTGTTTTGTTTTCTTCTCCCGGATTGAACTTAATAAACTCTACATCTTTTTCCGGGTCCAAAAACTGTCCGGTTACAAATTGAGTTCCTCTGAACAAACTGATAGGATCTTTTGACAATCTCTGTATAGTAGATTCTTTTGCTCTGTAAACCCCATATGCCGGAGGATCGTCATCTTTAAAATCATTTACTTGAACCGATAAACGATATCCAATAATAGTTCGCTCAACCTTGGTAACACTATCTCTTTTTTTCCAAATAGGTCCACTCACGTTACCGCTTATCAAATTGTAACCATAAGCATCCAAAAATTGAGAAGTCTCAAGCTCCAATCCTCCCGAATGTTTGGAAGAAGGACCTTTGGAAGTTTGAGAAACGATACCTCCAGCTACGTCTCCATATTGAGCTTCAATCCCCCCGGTAATAACCTGGAGCTGTTCTATCTCACTGGCAGGAATGCTTCTACCGGTATACCTTATACCATCCAAGTAATACACAGTTTGATCAGTTCGGCCTCCACGAATACTTACATCGCCGGCATCTATAGAAGAGGCTCCGGCAGAAACCGCTACTATCCCGTTGACATTTTTGGTTGGAAGATTTCTTATTTGTTCTGAGGTAATGGTAGCCCCTTGAGCTGTATTATCTTTATCGATAATGGGGACTTTGTATTCCTTTATAACAATTTCTTCAAGATTTTGAGATTCATTGGCCATCTCGAAGGTAACCGGATTTGCTTTTCCGGCTTTAACCAAGATTCCTTTCATTTTTTGTGACTGGTAACCGGAATACTTGATCTCCACATCATAGGTTCCGGGCTCGAGATTCTCGCTAAAGTTACCATCAAAGTCGGTAACGATTCCTCTCACCAATACACCTGATTTTGTAATCAATACAGAGGCATTTATTAACGGTTCTCCGGATTCTTTGTCTTTAACGGTTCCTGTCAGCGTGGTTTGACAGAAGGCCATTGATGCTGTAAAGACACAAACAGCTAAAAGTAACAATTTTTTCATACTGTGGTAAATCTTGATAAACAGTTTAAAAAATTACAGAGTCAGAATTACATCACCTATTTCCGGCTCCGCTTTCTTAAAAATTGTGCAATGTTAAGCATTTCTTAAATTTTAACAAAGTGATGCTGAATAACATTTTCAACATATGTGGTAGGGAATTAAATAATATTTATATTTATCTAAATTTCAATTAATTAAATATAACATATATTATTTATTTGATATAAATAAATCTAATTTTTGAATTAACCAATCGGCTATGGACTTCTTCGACTGATGGGTCCATCCGGCAATATGCGGTGTTAACACTACATTTTGTCTCGCAGCTAAATCTGCATACATTTGCTTTTCTAAAGTTGAAAAACTTAAGGGTTTTTCATTTTCAAACACATCAAGAGCGGCGCCTTTAATCTGATGTTGATCCAATGCTCTTAAGAGATGAGACGTATTTACTATAGGGCCTCTTGATGTATTGATCAGGTAAATTGGCCTAGTACATCCCTGAAAAAAACTCTCGTTCACCATATGAAACGTCTCTTCTGTAAGAGGTAGATGTAAGCTGATAATGTCTGACCCTTTTTGGATCTCTTGGATATCATTTACAACCTTTGAACGCTTCGGATCCAAAGAAAGCTGCTTATATTTATCAAAAACCAATAGTTTAATATTCATTCCCATGAGCAATTCTCCAAATTTACTTCCGGTATGACCATATCCAATAATTCCAACAGTTTTGTCGGATAATTCTTCTCCTCTGTTATATTCCCTTTGCCAATCATTTCTCCTCATTTGGTGATCAGATCTCGGAATATTTCTCAGTAGACTCAACAGCAAGCCCAGAGCATGCTCTGCCACAGCATTAGAATTTCCCTCGGGAGTATTGAACGCATAAATTCCAAGTTGCTTAGCAAGTTTTTGATCAATAATTTCCATTCCGGATCCTAACCTCGCAATCCATTTAAGTTGAGTTGCTCTGGTGAGGAGTTCGCTCTTGCATAGAATTTTGCTATTGACCACCAGTCCTTGATAATCTGAAATACAGTCTATTGCGTTTTGATAACTTATCTCAGGATAGTAATCAACGGTATAATTTCTCTGCTCAAGTTTTTCAATCAGTATCGGGTGGACATCATCTGTAATGAGTACGCTCTGCTTTGCATTCATAATTCAAAGATATAGACCTTGTTTTTATAAAATAAATTAAATGAACGATTGGGCTAAATTTGTGAAAAAAGGGGCAACAAATCACAGTTGATCAATCCATATTGGCATAATAAATGCATATTAATATGTATGAATATCTTGATGGTATGTTTGGGCAATATTTGCAGATCTCCTATGGCTCAGGGTGTGATGGAGGATTTGGTCAGGCAACATAAATTGGATTGGAAGATTGATTCTGCCGGTACTAACGGTCTCCATGATGGCGAACAACCGGATCCAAGAGCCATTAAAGAAATGCTGAAACATGGAATAGACATCAGCAATCAACGATCAAGGAAAATATCTCCTGATGATTTTATGAAAAATGATATGATCTGTATTATGGATTCTATGAACTTTATTACAGTAAGAAAAATGGCTCCGCCCTATGCACAGGAAAAAGTCTTTTTTTTGATGGATTTTAGCTCATTTGAACCCGGAATGTCTGTTCCGGACCCATATTATGACAACAGTTTTCCCCATTCTTATGAGCTCATTTATCAAGCTTGTAATGGAATAATAAACAAGTTCAAGTAAAATGAATATAGAATAAACTTATACTTATATATCTATAAATAAAAGCCTTACAAATAGCTTAATAAAATATTTAAAGGAGCTTATGTGGTATTTTATAATTTTTACATTTTTTTAACTACTTTAGCAGCAAATTAACAATACGAAATGAAGAATTATTTTTTAGTTTTTAGCCTAGTACTAGTTTGTCAAATGGCTTTCTCCCAAAGTGTTGTCTCTTATGTTTTACCGAATGCCGGAGGATTTTTGCAGGCAGGAGGAACAAAGGTAGATTTCACTTTTGGTGAAATTGTTACAGAATTAAAAGAAGTTGGAGACATCAAATTGCAACAGGGTTTTCAGCAATATGTACTTCGATATATTGGAGTAGCTGTAGGAGATGTCGAACTGCAAAATGTTGAAGTCTATCCAAATCCGACTGCAGATTATCTTTTCATAAATAATCCGAATAATAAAGTGATTCAATTGACATTGACCAGCGTAGATGGAAAGTCGATTTATTTCAACCAGCAGATAAAGAGTTCCGAACCTGTTCAGTTGAACTTTTTAGCTCAGGGATTATACTTATTGAAGTTATCGAGTAACAATGAAAGTAAACTATTTAAAATCGAAAAAAATTAAAACAGTTTTATAATGAACAGAATTGTATTATTAATCATCATTGCATCTTGGTTTATCTCTTCTGCGGGCATTGCACAAAATGTTCCGTCATTCAAATACCAAGGTGTGGCAAGAAATTCTCAAAATCTTGCCCTATCCAATCAGAGCATCGGCCTTAAGCTTACTATCTTAAACAGTAGTAATGCGGCTGTATATTCTGAAACTCATACCACCAGAACTTCCGAGTTGGGTATCTTTAGCGTAAACGTCTGTAGCGGTCAAAACGCTCAAGGAACTTGCAGTAGCATAGACTGGAGTAACGCAGGATACTTGCTTAAAGTAGAATTGGATGCTGCAGGAGGGACCAATTACGTAAATATGGGTAATTCTCCAATCCTTGCCGTTCCTGTAGCCGTTTATGCTGCCAGAGCAGGTTCTGTACCGGGAGATACTGACCCAAGTCCAACAAACGAAATTCAAAATTTAACATTCGATAATGCTACCAATAAACTTACTCTTTCTCAAGGCAACAATGTTGATTTGACCCCATTAAAGAATGATGCCGACGCTGATGTTACCAATGAAATTCAAACTCTTTCTCTTAGTGGTGATACGGCTATCGTATTAAGTAAAAATGGAGGAAGTGTTAAAATTGGTGGATTATCCGGCGGACCTTGGACAAAAACCAATGACAGCCTCTTTAGTATTTTTAACAATAATGCTTGGATCAAATTTGCGCCAAACAATTTTAGAATCAATTTTGGAACAGGTACAGCATACAATATCAAATCTCAGGGAATGTTCTACTCTAAAGAATTTACTGTAGAAAACTCAACAAACCTTGAAAAATACAATACAGGAAGTGAGGTTCAAGGATATCAGGTTGGAAGATTTGTTCAAAATTATATTCGCAAAGACAAGGATACTATGGTGTTCCAAAGACTTGGAGGCAACTTCGTTTTCCCCGCTCCAAACAATGCAATATTTAATCCACTAAATTTATCCGTTTGGACAAGTTATGCATTGAATGCAGGAAAAACAGTGAATATTCCAAGTGCGTATGTCAACTGCCAAGGTGGACTAGGTACTGTAGCTAATGCGATTGGTGGCAGACCAGGTTGTGCATTAACAGCTGCCAATGTAAACAATACCATTGTACCTTATATGGGATTGTTTGATCCTAATAATCCTAATTCATTAATTGGTGGAATTTATTATAATGGATCTCAGTCTGTGGTCGCTGCTAATATTAAACAGTTCAGAATGCAACATCCAAATGATGAAAACAAAGAAATTTGGTATGCTTGTATCGAAGGACCAGAAGCTGCTGCTTATGAAAGAGGTACTGTCAATCTTGTTAATGGTGAAGCAGAGATTCTTTTCACTGAGCACTTTGGTTTAGTAGTAAATCCTAAGACATTGACCGTACAACTTACACCATTGTCTGCCGACTCTGAAGGGCTTGCCGTTATTGAAAAATCTGAACGCGGATTTAAGATTAAAGAATTGAGAAAAGGAACAGGAACCTATCAAGTGGACTGGGAAGTAAAAGGTGTCAGAAAAGGATATGAAGACCTAAAAGTTATTAGAACAAAAGGTGTTGATGTACCGAGACCTGTAAACCAAAATGATTATATTGAGATGAACTAATCAACAGTAATCATTTCTTTGATAAATGAAAAAAAGCGGTTGAACTTCAAAAATTCAACCGCTTTTTTTTCTAATTTATTTTATCTCTCTCCATCTCAATCCAAGACACAAGGCCAAGTGATCGGCTGAACCAAAATGATTTTTTAAATAAATTCCAATGTTAGGTTGCACTTTCATTTTGTTATTATAAAATGGCTCCCACAAGAAGACAAATCTATTGAAAAATTTAAAATTGTATAAAATAGAACTTGGACTCACCAGATATCCAAATCTTACATCAAAACTAAACACTCCCCAATTCCATTGATGCCCGGTAAATAAATTGATTCTTGTCGCAGGCAACCAAGGTTTATCAAAATACTTGGGATCTTCAGTTTGTTTTACCCAATACCAAGACTGCATATGCAGTTCTGCATCAATCCCTGCTTGGACAGCCCTTGTCCTTGAATAATGGTATTGCAAGCTTGTAGAAATTGAATAGATCGAAAATTTTGGTCCTCCGATATTTTTTGATTCTCTTAGAGCATATCCTGCATAAACATTTACAGACCAAGGTTTCCTTTTCCTGTCTTCTACCATCTCGTTGGTTTGACTCAAAGAATTTGAATTTAACAAATACTGATAGGAAATACCGGAGTGAATAAAATTAATGCCTAAGTTCGGAGCCTTTGTTGATCCATTTGAAAAATGAGAAATCATTGCATTAAGCTTTATCATTTGATTCCATTTCAATTGGTATTGAGCACTCAGCATCAAATTGACATACAAATTCCAATGCGATCCAATCGCAGTTTGATACGGATTTGATAATCTGTGAAATGGTTTGTACACATATCCGACACCAAATCCATTTCTCATCATGAATCTCAATTTTTTGAAATGCAATACATCAAACTCTAAATATGGAAAAACGGCTATAGCATCCGACAAAATTTCTCTAGGTTTACCCAAGTTGCAATAGCTCATTGTGATTCCATATGAAGGCAATCCTGCCTCTCTGCTCCATGCCTTATTCCCGAAAGTTTTTTTTCTGATTATCATCTCTACATTATAAGCCGGAGCTTGTGGAGAATACTTAAATTTTTCAGTATGGGGAATAAGTTTTCCAACAAAAACACCGGACTCAATACTTAATGTTTGTGCACAGAGTGAAAAGTCTATAAACTTAAATGAGATAATAGTTAAAAATAAAAAGATGAGTTTAAACCTCAACATTGCCCAATAAAATCCATATAAGATTATTTTATCCAAGTCGCTATTCAAGGATGAGTTCAGAATTTTCTGCTTTCCCTGAGTTCTGAATAAAGCTGATTTTGAGTTCATTTTTATTCTGAATCTAAGATTTCATTTCACTCACCAAAAACTCAATGGTAGGTTGGTAATCCTGACTAGGAATGTGATCCAAAATTTTATGAGGAATTCGTTGCAAGTAGTTTGTAAGATGCTTCAGTGAAATTGGATTTAGTTTCCATTGATCTCTAAAATTCCAAGCTCTACAAGCTGTCATCCATTCCATTGCGACAATTTGCATGACATTATTAGTAAGCTCAAGAGACTGCAATGCAGCATTGGTTGCCATACTTACATGATCTTCTTGCCCCTTGGAGGTCACTATGCTATCTACTATTGCAGGAGTGGCCAGTTGTTTATTTTGTGAAACTAAAGAAGCCGCAGCGTATTGAACAATCATGTATCCTGAACTCAATCCTGCATCTTCTATTAAAAAATTCGGTAAATCGCGATGACCACAGACCAACAAATAAATTCTACGTTCTGCAATGCTCCCTAACTCCGCCATAGCGAGCTTAAGAATGTCCGCAGCCATTGCCAACGGTTGCGCATGAAAATTTCCTCCAGAAACTACTTTACCATCTGATAAAATTAAGGGATTATCGCTCACAGATTGAATTTCATTCTCTGCAATTTTTTGAACATATTGAAAGGCATCAAGACTTGCCCCCATCACCTGAGCAATGCATCTAAAAGAATAAGGATCTTGAACAGAATACAAGGGCCTAGAAGGTTTGGAAATTTGATCATCTATTATTTTTGCAATCTTTTGTTGGCCGTTTTGATTTCTCAATGAATGAATTTCAGGATGAAAAATATCTCGATTGACATGAAATGCTTCCGAAGACAATATAGCGGATTGGACAGCAGCTTTAAAAACAATATCTGCCAAAATAATATTCTCTATCAATACAGACAATGTATACTGAGTTCCATTGATCAAAGCCAATCCTTCTTTTGCTCTCAATCCCGGAGCCTGAATTTTTTTAATAGATAAAATTTCTTTTGCCTCATAAACCAAGCCTTCATACATTATCTTTCCTTCAGCAATGCATGCCAAACTTAAATGAGCTAAAGGAGCTAGATCTCCGGATGCTCCTAGTGATCCTCTCTCAGGCACTACAGGAATCAGATCTTCATTGTACAGACTTACTAAAAATTCTACAAGCTCCAACCTGACTCCGGATGCTCCTTTGCATAAGGATATAATTTTAAGCAATAAAACCCATTTGATACGTTCTGCTTTACTTATAGCGCCGTATCCACAGGAGTGAGATCTTATTAAATTAATCTGCAGTTGGTTTAGGTCTTCTTCATTGATCTTGGTATCGCATAAGACTCCAAATCCTGTATTAATTCCGTAAATGATTTGATCCTGATTTTGGATTGTGGATTCTAAAGCTTTACGCTTGGTTTGCAATAATTCTTTGGTGCTCGGATGAATCGAAATTTTTTGTCCGGAAGAAATAATTGCAGACAAGTCAGCTATTGGATATCGCTTTATATGGTCAATATTCATTTTGAAATATCGGATTGTACAGAATGACAAAGTTAATCAAATTTAGACAAGAAAAAATCCGAACCAATTTCTTGTGAGAATACATCTTTTTCTTATTCAAAAAAAGAACAATACAATTCGCTTTTAGTAAATATTGTATTGAATTTTAATTTTTCCTTTAAGCGATCTCCAACTCATTGACATCAAAAGTCATCAATGCCTCAAATTGACGAATCCTCTCATGAATTAGATCTTGTGATAAATTTCGCAATCTGCTTAAACTAAAATCTTCTACACAGAATGAAGCCATTACAGAACCATAAATTATGGCTGTCTTCATGTGACTATAGTTCAATGAACCCATTCTAGCAAGGTATCCCACCATACCGCCGGCAAAACTATCGCCTGCTCCGGTAGGATCTATTACCTCGGACACCGGCAGACCCGGAGCATAAAATATTTGCTCTCCATGGAATAACATGGCACCATGCTCTCCTCTTTTGATGACAAGATATTGAGGACCCATTGCATGGATTTTTTTTGCGGCCTTGAGCAAACTTCGTTCTCCGGACAACTGTCTTGCCTCCTCGTCGTTGATCGTAAGAACATCTACCTTGGCAATAACTTCTTTAAGCCTGTCTAAGGCAACATCCATCCAAAAATTCATAGTGTCCAAAATGATACACTTGGGCTTTTGATTGAGTTGAGATAATACTGAATATTGGATGTCCGGTGTCAAATTGCCCAACATTATGAACTCGCAATTTTTATACGAATCAGGAAGAACAGGGTTAAAATCCGCTAAAACATTAAGATCGGTGATCAATGTATCGCGGCCATTCATATCCTTGTGGTATTTTCCGGACCAAAAAAAGGATTTCTTCCCGGGCACTCGTACCAAACCATCCATTTTGACTCCTCGCGCCTTCAATTGCTCTACCTCAGATTCAGGAAAATCTTCTCCAACTATTGAAACAAGGTGGATGTCTTTATGCCAATAGGATGCCGCCCAACTAATATAAGTACAAGCTCCACCAATCACCATCTCTGCCTTTCCGTATGGGGTCTCTATTGTGTCAAAGGCCATTGTGCCTACCGTAAGTATACTCATTTGAAAATCACTTGATTATTCGACAAAAAGAACTTTGCAAGTTCCTATTTCATTAAAAAAACAAAAGCCTTGCATCTTGCAAAGCTTTTGTAGCGCCCCTTCTTGGGCTCGAACCAAGGACCTGCGGATTAACAGTCCGACGCTCTAACCAACTGAGCTAAAGAGGCATCCATAAAATGGAGTGCAAATATAGGAATGCTTTGCAATATTTCAAGAAAAATCTTGGCAAGAAAATTACTTCTTAATGAAACTTTCCATCCCCCAAATGCCGTTTGATTTGTTCGCTACAAGCAAATAATTTCCTGCTGGCCAAGTTTGACACGGAATAGAGAGTTTAGAATCATCAAGTTTGTTCAATTGATATATCACTTTTCCCTCAGAGTTCAATATTCTAAGCTGTGCATCTTGATGATCTGCCGGAATGCTTATTTGAACAAATTCTGAAACAGGATTAGGTGTTATGTTGAGTTGGATAAATTCTTGCTTCACATCGGAGGTACCAACCACAGACTGTGATTTTAAATAATAAAAGGAAGTATCCACTGTGCTTTCTGTCGGCAACTCCAACTCCGATATTTCTAATGTCAACAAAGGAACAGAATATCCCGGAGTATACCATTCATATCTTTCGGTTGTTCCACTGATAATGGGAAATCCACTCAAACTCCCTTCTATAAACCCTTTATTAGTCAATCTTAATGCCGAAAAAGTACCTAGTGGGGTGATCACTTTTCCCCAAGAATTAATATCAATATTTTGCTGACCCGCTACAGAAATATTCCCAAAAGGAGAGTTCAAAATGGAACTCATGGTATCATAAGTCACGCCCCCCAAAGCTGCAGGAAACGGGATTATAGTAAGTGGTTTGCTAAAATTGATAAGTGATTTGTCTGCACTATTATAATTCCCCCATTGATAGATTCCATTAGAATTACTTTGAATAAAATCAAAAGTAGTATCTACAATTGGATATTCTATTTTTATCAAATTGGCCTGAGCTGGAACTGTCGTGATCCCGGCTACAAAACCGGATGGTAAAAATTGATATGAAAACCCGGTCTGTGGATTTTTTGCATACGCTGTGGCATCCCAAGTTGTGTCCAGTTGTCTTTTGCCTGTCCAGGTTCTTAGTGAAATGAGATTATAATTTAAATCCGCAAATTCATAAATTGAGCCGGCTTTCACTGCAGAACTTGAAGTGATTATAGGAGATTGTGCATCCGCTTTCACACTGAGTAAAAGACAAATTAAGATTGCAAAAAATGAATTTTTCATAAGCAAAAGAAGTTTCATTTAAATTAATATCTATATTCATAATAGCGTTGGAACGCTGCTTAGACCAAATAAAAACTATTGATCACAGATGAATTTCCACCTTGCCGAAGTTATCCTCTACGATTCTGATTCTTTTGTTTCTTCGTTTGGGTCTGTAAGTTCCTTGGCCTCTTCCAATAGTTCATCTACTGATTCCATTACCGTTTCTTCTGTTTCAACAGTCGATTCAGAAATGGTTTCTTCTTCAATAGTTTCGTTGCTTGGATTTGAATCTGATTCAGACGTTGCGTCAGCAGATTTGGTTTTTTTACTTTCTCTTATCTCATCTGCGGCTTTTTTCAATTTCGCAGTTTCTTCGTCCGAAATTACAGTTTGACTGGTCTGAATTTCTTCACTGATTTTGTTGATTATTTTTGCCTTTTCTTGGTCGATCAACTCTTGATTTTTAGCTCTCTCCGCCAACTTCTCTTCTCGCTTCTTGGTATTGTTTTTTGCTTTCTCCAACTTAGTTTTAGTCAGCAATAATTCATCCAATTTCTGTTGTTTTGACTTGATGCGTTCTTCTATCATTCTTATTTTGGCCACCCGAATCTGGGCTTCCAACTGTCCATTAGAGCTGGCTATTCTCTTATTCTCAAATTCTATATCTTTTTGATCACGAGCTATGGATTGTTCCATTTTTTGAATGGCCTGAATCAATCCGTCATATCTTTTATTTAATCTATTGGCATCCGTATTATCTTCTGTTCCCGCAGGAGCTCCGTTTTGTCTTTTTTTGCGTATCTCCTCGAAAGCCTCATCCAATTTTTTCATGATGATGCTTCTATCCTCTCGGGTCACATTGCTTTGCTTAAAGTCATTTTGGATCTTCTTGAGGTCATCAAACAATGGCTTAAGCGCAGATCCTCCCAAAATTCTCTCCTGAATGCCCTCAATTTGGCCTTTAAAGCTTTCCAATATTTCTCTTGATTTTTGTTTGACCTCACTGTCCATATTTTTTCTTAGGACCTTGAGCTCATCAAACAAACTGTTCACTTTGGCTTTGAGAGAGTCACTGTGATCTTTAAATAAGTTTCTATCGAAAATATGTTTTTGGATAGGTTCCCAAAAACCGACTAATTCATCCCAAATCTTATGATCAAAAAGCTCAAGGCGTTTCACCTTGTCTGTAAGATCATCCAATTCATTTTTATAATTTTTATAAAGCTTTGTGGACAGTACCACAAAATGCCATTCCATCTGAGCTCGCTGAATCATGTCTCCACGCTCTACTTTGATATCATCCGGCAATATACTCTCGGAGGCTGTAAGCTCAGTTATTCTATGCTCAGAGGAGCTCGGGATAGCAACATCACCACCTTCCCGCCATACAGTCATCATTTGATTGTAATATTCCTCGTTTACATCTTTTTCGGGAATACAATCAATATGAACCTTGTTATCATCTGCATCCAAATGAATGGCTAACAACACCTTCTCGTTCTGGGCATTTGAGCCCCAAATCACTAATCTCGATCTCATGATACTTTAAATCAATAGTTTTCTTATCGTAAATTTCTTTCGTTACAATTCGTACGGCATTTTCAGTTCCTCCGAAAACACCTTGTCATTTTGACTTCTGAGCTTTGAAAAAGGGAGACAAAAATCCTACCATTTTATCTCATTTCAAATATTTCTATTGAATTTATTTTTTCGACTTTAGCCTATCCAACCCAAATCTCTGATTTTCAATGCAATTTGAACGGCATTGGTCGCTGCACCCTTCCGTAAATTATCTGCGGTAACCCATAGATTCAATCCATTTTCCAATGACTCATCTCTTCTCAGCCTGCCCACGAAAACCTCATTTTTATGCCTGGCATATTGAGGAGTAGGATATGCATAGCTGTCCGGATCGTCCAGCACACACAGTCCCGGAGAATTTTTCAATAACTGCCTTAACTCGTCTAACTCATACGCTTGACTCAGCTCCAAATTAACAGACTCAGAATGCCCTCCATATACCGGAACACGCACCGCCGTTGAGCTTACTTTAATCTCAGGAGCAGACATTATTTTTCTCGTCTCATGAACAAGCTTCATTTCTTCTTTGGTATATCCATTTTCTAAAAAAAGGTCACAATGTGGAATACAATTTTCAAAAATTGGATGGTGATAAGCTCTCGGTTCGGGCACCGATTTTCCATCCCGCTCGGCCTCGTACTGTCTTACAGCTTTCATCCCAGTCCCCGTAAATGACTGATAAGTTGAAACCACAATCCTTTTTATACCGTATTTTCTATGAATTGGATTTATTGCCACAACCATTTGAATTGTAGAGCAATTAGGATTTGCAATGATGAAGCTGCCCTCTTTCAATGCAGATTCATTGACTTCCGGGACCACAAGAGAAACCTGTGGGTCCATCCTCCAGGCAGAAGAATTATCAATGACATAACAACCTTCGGCAGCAAATTTTGGAGCCCATTCCAAAGAGCTGCTTCCTCCGGCAGAAAATAAAGCAATCTGCGGCTTAGATTGGATTGCCTCAAGCATAGATCTTATACGGTAGGTTCGCCCTTGAAATTCTACTTCCTTTCCAACAGAACTTTCGGATGCTACAGGAATCAGCTCAGAAATCGGAAATTTCATTTCATCCAAGACCTGAAGCATTACCTGGCCCACCATTCCGGTAACTCCTACAACTGCTACTTTATATGCCATTCTTTATCTGGTTTTGTTATTTTTTTTGTTGGCTGTGCCACTCGCCAGCGAGGGTCGGTGCTTTGCGGGGTCACCCTTCCGGGTTCCGTCCGGATTCCGTTTCACTCCATCCGGACCAAGCCCTCCAAGCCCCTCACAGGCGGACATTTGGTGTATTTAAGCCAACTTTAGCTCACTCATTGCACTCTCTGCCTATGAATAAAATGAGCTAAAATGCTTTTACATCAACCGCCGAAACGTCTCGCAAAAATAAGCTTAAGATCTTGGATTTAACTCAAAAATAAATTCTCTTTAAGACTGTAGTCTGTCAATTTATGGAGTTTTTAAAGAATACGCTATCTTTGTATTAAATAATGTTGCAATGGATTTGAAAGAAAGCTTGAGTAATGCCGGAAAAACAACCTGGAAATGGGTTAAAATTTCACTTTTAGTTGTATTGCTTCTTTTGATAGCCTATGTTTGTTTTCTGTTATTTGCCAACTTTAGCGAGGGCACAAGAACAGGCTACGTTACCAAAATTAGTAAAAAAGGATATGTATTCAAGACCCATGAAGGAGAACTGAATACAGGCTTTTTTACCAATCCGGGCAGAACGGGCGTATCCCCGGACAACGTTTGGTATTTTTCCGTACCGGATGACAATACTGCTCAGCAAATTCAAAAAGCGTCAGAATCCGGAAAAAAGGTAACCCTTCATTACCAACAAAAATACAAGCAACTGTTCTTTAGAGGCGACACAGAGTATTTGGTTGACAAAATTGATTTTGCAGCCGAATAACATTTTAATTCGACAAAACTTTGTTATAAAGCTTTTACTCTGTCGAAATTCCTTCTTGACTGCTATCCTCTTCGTGAGCCAGCTCAGCAATAGTTCTGAATAAAGCGTTAAATTTTAGGATATATTCTGTCCTTATGCCGAATAGTATGCCTTTACGAAACAATTTAACTTCTCATAACGTTGTAGAGCGATAAGGATAGGTTTTCATTGCATGAGGCAAATTTATAGTATCTACTTTCTGTTCCTGCTTTCTTACTCACTGCACTCGCAGGTCAAAGAAGAATTTATTTTTTTGCAAAATGGTTCTTTCGAAGGTGAGCCTGCCTGCTGCGTTGTTCCACAGTCATGGGTGGACTGCGGACACAAGGGAGAAACCCCTCCGGATATTCAGCCTGCCTTGGACGCAGACAATGCCCCTTTGTTCAATGTGACCAAAGCTCCACAACATGGCAAAACCTATGTAGGCCTTGTAGCAAGAGATAATGATACCTGGGAGCGAATTTCTCAACGGTTCATACAGCCTATCGAAGCCGGCAAGTGCTATGCTTTCAGTATTTACATGTGCAAGTCCGAAAACTATCTATCAGCTTCCAATAAAAATCCTCTTAATAAGTATCAATATACCAAGGCCATCAAGCTTAGAATCTGGGGAGGAAATGCACATTGCAATCAAAAAGAATTACTGGGAGAATCTGAGTTGGTGGATAATATCGACTGGAAAAAATTTGAGTTTGAGTTCAAGCCGAAAAATACATTGGAATATCTAGAGCTTGAAGCCTTTTACAATACACCGGTTCTTTTTCCTTACAATGGCAATTTGCTTCTTGATAATGCATCGCACCTCATGGTGATTCCATGTCCTGAGACCAAAGAGTACACTGCATATAAAAATAAAAAAGCAAAAGACCAGATCAAAGAAGACAAGAAAGCAGCAGAGGTCGCCAAAGCAAAAACAGAATCAAAAAATAACAATTCGGCTGTTGCAGATCAAGCTAAAACTGGGCAAACAAAAGTACTTAAAGAGTTAGATTCTAAAAAAGTAAAAGTTGGTCAAACCATTAAAATTGAAAAATTGTATTTTGATGCAGACAGCGCCAACATAAAGACAGAATCGTATTTTGTATTGGATGAACTTTATGAGTTTCTCTCTAAAAACAGTCAAATCAAAATTGAAATCGGAGGTCATACAAACAACAGACCTTCGGACAAATTTGCAGACAATCTTTCTACCAAAAGAGCCAAATCCGTTAGAGATTATCTCGTGAGCAAAGGAATAGAAGAAAATAGAATCAAATACAAAGGATACGGCAAACGATCTCCTTTGGTCTCCAATTCTACTGCAGAAGGTCGATCTAAAAATCAAAGAGTAGAGATTAAAATATTATCTGTCAATTAACCATTGCAGAAGGAAGAATCCAATTCCAAAATCAGTAAATGAGAAGGTCGCAGGGACTCATGCCCTGCGGTCTTTTTTTTTTGAGTAGAATAAAAAAGCTTATATAAAAAAAGGCGAGTTGCCCCGCCTTATATGTTTTCACAACGGAATAATCCTTATTGTGATTTGCTTTCGATAAGACAAAGATAAAATTAAATATTCAGTTGAGTAAACTATTTTATCTTTGTAATAAACCCTAATCAGCTGCCTTAAAATGAAATCGTTTTTCATTTTTACACAACAAAACTCTAAGCCAAAGAAATATATATTAAACATTAATTAAATACAAACAAATGAAATCAAAAAAAATATTAGGACTAGATCTCGGCACCAATAGCATTGGATGGGCATTGGTGGAGAGATCAGAAGCCTCATCCAAGATCATTAAATTAGGGACAAGAATTATACCTATGGATGCTGCAACACTTGGAGATTTCGAAAAAGGGAATAAAGTATCCCAGACAGCAGAGAGAACCAAGTTTAGATCAGTAAGAAGACTTCGAGAAAGATTTTTATTGAGAAGAGAGAGGTTGCATCGTGTTCTAAATATTCTAGGATTTCTACCAAGACATTATTCTAAAGAAATCGATTTTGATAAGAATTTTGGCCAATTTATAAATGAATCTGAACCTAAGATAGCTTATTATTCCACACCCAATCCAGATTCTTTAAAAGAAAGAAAAACAGACTACAACTTTCTTTTTATGGATAGTTTTAAAGAGATGATTGCAGAATTCAAAAAAACGCAACCGCAATTATTTTATATAAAAACTAATGGTAAAGAAACGAAAATACCCTATGATTGGACTATTTACTATTTGCGAAAAAAAGCATTGACACAGAAGATAGAAAAAGAAGAATTAGCTTGGATATTACTTAATTTTAATCAGAAAAGAGGGTATTATCAGTTGCGTGGGGAAGAAGTGGAGGAAAAGGTCAATAAAAAAGTTGAGTATTATTCACTCAAAATAATCAAGACTACTTTAGATGAAACCTCATCTAAAAATGATGAAAAATGGTATCACTTTGAACTGGAAAATGGTTGGGTATATAAGAGAACTAGTAAGGCTCCTTTGGACTGGACAGGAAAAATTAGGGATTTTATTGTGACAACCGATTTAAATGATGACCAAACTGAAAAATTAAACGCTGATGGCACAGTAAAAAGATCATTTCGTTCACCAAAGGAGGATGATTGGGGATTGTTGAAAATCAAAACTGAAAATGAAATATCCCTTTCAGGCCAAACAGTTGGAGAATATATATACGAACGATTATTGGTGAATCCATTGCAGAAAATAAGAGGCGAGTATGTGAGGACTATAGAAAGGAATTTTTATAAAGCAGAATTAAGGAAAATTCTAGAGAAACAAGTTGAGTTTCATTCTGAGCTAAAGGATCCAAAGCTATACAAAGCCTGTTGCGAAGAATTGTATGAAGTGAATGAGGGTCATAGAAAAAGTCTTAGCGGTAAAGATTTTTCCAATTTATTTTTAAATGATCTGATATTTTATCAGCGACCCTTGAAGTCTAAAAAATCATTGATCAGTAATTGTAAATTTGAGAAACGAGTATTTTTAAAGAATGGCGAGAAGTGTTATGAGCATTTAAAATGTGCATCAAAATCTCATCCCTTATTTCAAGAATTTCGCATATGGCAATTTTTAGAAAATTTAAAAATCATTCGATTATCCGATGATGTGGATGTAACAGAACAGTTCTTGAAGAGTGAAGAAGATTGGGTTAAATTATTTGATTGGATGAATTGTAGAAAGGATATTGATCAGAAGGCCTTCCTGAAATATTCTGAATTTCAATTAAAAAAAGAAGCCTCATTGTATCGATGGAGTTATATAGAAAATGATAAATCTTATCCTTGTAATGAAACAAGAAGCGCCATGCTGTCTCGCTTAGAAAAAGCAGGAATAGATCAAGTATTTCTGTCCAAAGAGAAGGAAATAGAATTGTGGCATCTTTTATATTCTGTAAATGATAAAGAGGAACTTAGCAGTGGATTGAAGAGATATTCGGAAAAAAATCGATTATCTCAAGATTTTGTAAAAGAGTTTATAAAGTTTCCACCATTCAAGAGTGATTATTGTGCATTTTCAGAAAAAGCCTTAAAGAAACTACTTCCTCTAATGCGCAGAGGCAGTTATTGGAGTGAAAGCTCTATCCATGCAGAAACCAAAGTAAGAATAGAGAAAATAATTGATGGTGAGTATGATGAGAAAATTAAAGATAGGGTCAGAACAAAAGCAAAACAATTAGATACTATTGAAAAATTTTATGGATTACCTGTTTGGCTTGCTTCTTATGTTGTTTATGATAGACATTCTGAGGATTCTGATTTAATACATTGGAGGATCCCTCAAGATATAGATGATTATTTAAAAAATGGATTCAAACAACATTTTTTACGCAATCCAATTGTAGAACAAGTCATAGCTGAGACATTAAGAGTGGTGCGTGATGTTTGGAATTTTTATGGTAATGGAAAAGAGAAATTTTTTGATGAGATTCATGTGGAGTTAGGCAGAGAAATGAAAAATCCTGCAGATAAAAGAAAGAGTATAACCGAAAGTAATATTAAAAATGAAACTACCAATTTGAGGATAAGAGCTATACTCATGGAGTTATTCAATGACAAAAACATAGAGAATGTGAGACCATACTCACCATCGCAACAAGAAATAATGAAGATCTATGAAGATGGTGTTTTGCAATCATATAGTGAAATACCAGAAGATATATTGAAGATCTCAAAAACAAGTGAGCCAAGTACTGCAGAGATTAATAAATATAAGATATGGCTGGATCAAAAGTATATTTCTCCTTATACCAAGTCTGTAATTCCACTATCAAAATTATTTACTTCTGCTTATGAGATCGAACATATCATTCCTCAGTCAAGGTTTTTTGATGATTCATTTTCAAACAAAGTTATATGCGAATCAGCAGTAAATAAAGATAAAGATAACAGATTGGCATTTGAATATATAAAGCAAGAAGGTGGTAAGAAAATAGACATAGGCAATGGTAAATTTGTTACGATTATAAAAGAGAATGAATATATCGAGTTTGTTAATAAGACTTATGTTGCGAATCGGATTAAGAAAAGAAATTTGCTATTGGAGGATATTCCAGATAGTTTTGTGCAAAGACAACTTAATGATACAAGATTTATCAGTAAGGTAGTTAAAAATCTCCTTTCTAATATTTTGCGTGAAGAAGATGAGCTAGAATCCGTTTCGAAAAATCTCATCAGTACAAGCGGTATGATTACTTCTGTATTGCGACAGGATTGGGGAATGAATGAAGTGTGGAACGAACTGATGAGTCCCCGATTCGAGAGATTAAATGCTTTAAGCAATTCAAATGATTTTGGTACAATCAATCCTAAGACCAAAAAGTTTCTACCTACAGTTCCTTTGGCTCTTCGGAAAGGATTTAATATAAAAAGATTGGATCACAGACATCATGCATTGGATGCTCTAGTAGTAGCTTGTGTGACAAGAGATCATATTAATTATTTGAATAACGAAAGTGCGTTAGGAAAAGAAAGTAATGATGTAAAATTAAAGAAGCGATATGATCTTAGAGCCAAATTGTGCACAAAAAAATTCAATGAAGGTTCTGAAACTCATTATAGATGGGTATTCAATTTGCCATGGAAAAATATAGTAGTAGAAACCAAAGAAATGTTAGAAAATACCATTGTCAGTTTTAAACAAAACCTTCGTATTATTAGTAAAACTGTAAATTATTACGATAAACTAGAGAAAGACGCTGAAGGGAAATTAAAGAAGGTACGAAAAAAGCAAGTAAAGGGAGAGAATTGGGCTGTACGCAAACCGCTTCATAAAGATACAGTGTCGGGCATTATATCACTTCAAAGAAAGAAATTGGTTAACATTTCAGTTGCTTTGGAGAACCATCTATCCATCGTTGATCCATCATTGAGAAAACAAATTAGCAAATTATTTGAACTAAAGTATGATTTATCAAAAGTTAAAAAATTCTTCAAGGATAATAATAATCAATGGGATGGAAAGGATGTGTCCAGAGTAGAAATTTATTATTTTAATAGCAATCTAGCTGCATCAAGAACAACATTGAATGATACATTTACAGAAACGTATATCAAAGAATGTGTGGCTGATTCTGCAATTCAAAAAATATTATTGAATCATCTTAAATTGTATGAGAATAGAAAGGATGAAAAAGGAAAACTTATTGCTCCCGAATCACTAGCTTTCTGCCAAGAGGGCATTGAAGATATGAATAAAAATATAAAGCTATTGAATGATGGGAAAGATCATAAACCTATTTTTAAAGTGAGGACTTATGAGACACTTGGAAATAAATTTTCTATCGGCAATACTGCAAACAAATCCAAGAAATTTGTAGAGGCGCAGAAAGGTACTAACTTGTTTTTTGGAATTTATCAAGATACAAATGGAAAGCGTATTTTTGAAACGATACCGCTAAATATTGTAGTGGATCGAACTAGGAAAAACCTGAAACCAGTTCCTGAAAAGAATATTGAAGGGGATGAATTGATTATGAGTTTATCTCCTAATGATTTAGTAAGTCTTGTAGGTGAAAATATAGACAAAAATTTGGATGCACCAGGTAGAAAATTTATAGATTATTATAAATTAGTAAGTTTTTCTGGGAAGCAATGTTTTTTTATTCAAGCTAATATAGCTTCTTCAATTATTGATAAAGCAGAATTTTCTGCATTAAATAAAATGGAGAAAAGTATTCATGGTATTATGATAAAAGAAAAATGCATTAAACTCAATGTAGACCGCCTCGGAAATATCTCTCCAATACATTCACAACATGATATTCCAAACAATAACCCGGAAAAATTTGAAATCGAAAGCAATCATGCCAAAGAGCCTGATTCTGCATATGGACAAAGTGGTAAAATTTCTTTCTTTAAAGACCATGAAGATAGAGCAGGAAGTGAAGCCAAGTATAATGCATCATTAAGTATGGAAGAATGCCTGAGTATGACACTTGGATTGATGAAACAAGTCTTTGGGGAGAGACTGATAGGGAAAAATTTTCCAGGAAAATTAATGATTAAAAAACTGTAAACATGAACCTGTTTTATCCTGAACATAAAATGATTTTAGAGGCACTTAATGCGTGTGAAATCCGTTATTTATTGATTGGTGGATATGCTGTCATTGCTTATGGTTATGGCCGAACTACTGGAGATTTAGATATTTGGATTGATCCCTCTGATGTGAACAAAAAAAATCTTCTCGTGGCATTCCATGGATTAGGAATTATGCAGGAAGATATAGATTTATTGGAGAAAATGGATTTTAATGAAGCTACAGTTTTTAGTTTTGGTGAGGTGCCACAAAAAATTGATTTTTTGACGAAAATAAGTCAAGTTAATTTTGCAGAAGCCTATGACAATAAAACAGTAATAGAATTTGAAGGGCTTCTTTTACCATTCATACGCTATCAAGATTTGATATTAAGCAAGATAGCTTCCGGTCGCACCAAAGACAAAGCAGACATAGAAGAGCTGCAGCGAATTCAAGAGTACAGAAAAAAGGATTAAGAATCAAAAAAAAATGGCATAGAAATTGGAGAATAGTGATTTCAACTATTGATTTTCTATGATTAAACGCACATTGTATTTTGGCAATTCTGCTTATCTTAATGTTGAATTGAACCAACTCGTAATTACGAAAAAAGACAAATGGGATGAGTCAAAAAATGAAAAAACTAAAATCCCCATTGAAGATATTGGCATTGTAATTTTTGATCATGCACAGATAACATTCACCCATCGAGTCATCACATCCCTTGCAGAGAATAATGCAGTGATCCTTTGGTGTGACGAAAAACATATGCCTTCAACAGTAAATCTCCCACTCTCTAAGAATGACACCTATACTGAAACCTTGCGATTTCAAATCAATGCCAGTGAACCACTGCGGAAGCAACTATGGAAACAAACCATTGAGGCTAAAATAAGCAACCAAAGCAAATTTTTAAAATCAGAAGGTATTCCAACCCAAAAATTAGAGAAAATGCTGTCCAGAATAACAAGCGGAGATCCTGAAAATTATGAAGCCCAAGCGGCAGCTATATATTGGCAGAAGCTCTTGACGCCTTATGGGACTACCAGAGGCAGAGAAGAATCAGAGCCCAATCATCTATTAAATTATGGGTATGCAATTCTCAGATCTATTATCGCTAGGAACCTGGTGGGAAGCGGATGTTTACCAGCACTTGGTATCCATCATTCCAACAAGTATAATGCTTTCTGTCTTGCAGATGACATCATGGAGCCGTATCGACCTATCATAGATCAATACATATGGCGGTATTTAAAATCAGGTATAAATCTAAGCACAGAGCTGAGCATAGCGGATAAAACTTATCTCTTCCAGATACCTGTCATTGATATAGAAATAGATGGCAAAAAAAGTCCTTTGATGGTAGGAGCCCAGCGCACTACTGCCAGTTTTGTAGCCTGCCTTAAAGGAGATAAAAGAAAAATCCTTTATCCATGCTTAGCAGACTAAATCAATATAAAATCATGTGGGTTTTTGTACACTTTGATCTTCCTACAGAAACAAAAGAAGATAGAAAAGAATATACACTGTTTCGAAAATATCTTTTGGAGGATGGATTCAAAATGATGCAATACAGTATCTATTCTAGGCATTGCAGTAGCCGGGAAAACGCAGCCGTCCACATCCAACGTGTTAAGCGCAATCTACCACAATATGGAGATGTCATTGTATTCGAAATAACAGATGCACAATTCGGCCGTATGGAGTTTTTCTCTGGATCAAAACTAATTAAAGGGCCGCCACCACCACCACAAATGACATTATTTTAGAAATAAAAAAAGCCCACCTATTGTGAGCTCTTTATTTCATTAGCAACAATTCTTGAAATCCTAGCACATGTGATAATTATTTGAAATTGAATATATTAGCCCTTACTCTGTTGTTGCAAATATAAGAACTTCAAAGATCGAAAGCAAATCACAACTTTTCTTCAGTATTGATCTCATACTTAACAGTTGTTGCAAATATAAGAACTTCAAAGATCGAAAGCAAATCACAACTAACTATACACAAAGAGGAACACAAGCCACGTTGTTGCAAATATAAGAACTTCAAAGATCGAAAGCAAATCACAACTTAAGAACTCTGCAAGCCTACCCATCATTGAGTTGTTGCAAATATAAGAACTTCAAAGATCGAAAGCAAATCACAACTTCTGTCTAAGTGTAACCTGACTTGATGAGGTTGTTGCAAATATAAGAACTTCAAAGATCGAAAGCAAATCACAACAGGTTGTCCATTCGCTTGTTTGACTGTTGCGTTGTTGCAAATATAAGAACTTCAAAGATCGAAAGCAAATCACAACCCAATTATAGATGGTGAAATTCCGTTTGGAGTTGTTGCAAATATAAGAACTTCAAAGATCGAAAGCAAATCACAACCACTATAATAAAACAGCAACTTGCAAAGAGTTGTTGCAAATATAAGAACTTCAAAGATCGAAAGCAAATCACAACAAAGACGGGAAAGTAATTCCAGTTGATTCCGTTGTTGCAAATATAAGAACTTCAAAGATCGAAAGCAAATCACAACTATTTATTAATGACAGGTCAATGGGTGTAGTTGTTGCAAATATAAGAACTTCAAAGATCGAAAGCAAATCACAACCGTACAACGATGGACTTGCAGAGCATCATTGTTGTTGCAAATATAAGAACTTCAAAGATCGAAAGCAAATCACAACCGTAACTGGATTCGTGCTCGCTACTGTTAGGTTGTTGCAAATATAAGAACTTCAAAGATCGAAAGCAAATCACAACAACAGTTTAAATTAATATCATCAAACTTTGGTTGTTGCAAATATAAGAACTTCAAAGATCGAAAGCAAATCACAACTAGGTGAATGTTAGAACCAAAGGAAATAAAGTTGTTGCAAATATAAGAACTTCAAAGATCGAAAGCAAATCACAACTTATTTACTTTATAATTTCAAGCGCAGTATGTTGTTGCAAATATAAGAACTTCAAAGATCGAAAGCAAATCACAACTCATATTGATTTATTTAAAAAGTGTTTCTTGTTGTTGCAAATATAAGAACTTCAAAGATCGAAAGCAAATCACAACGCGGATGCCGTAGATGATATGAAGGAGTTCGTTGTTGCAAATATAAGAACTTCAAAGATCGAAAGCAAATCACAACTCATATTGATTTATTTAAAAAGTGTTTCTTGTTGTTGCAAATATAAGAACTTCAAAGATCGAAAGCAAATCACAACGAAGTTAAACCGGTGCCTTGAAGATGAGAAGTTGTTGCAAATATAAAAAATTATTCATGATACTTTTCTATTTTTCTTGTTCGA
>DEQQ01000105.1 GCA_002360455.1 Saprospiraceae bacterium UBA3362 | reverse complement strand
ACAATTTGACTTCCGCTTGGAGTAATTGGACTTGTATAGGTTCCCATTTTTACTACATAGTTTCCACTGCCCATGCTTATATTTCCGGTTAGCATAACAGTAAACCAATCGTCAGTTGAATTTGATGTTGTACCGTTATTATTGCATGGAGTATCAATCTGACTTACTGAAGCAGAACAAAAAGCACAGGCCTGAGTTCTTATCCTTACCGGACAACAAAGATTGGCAGGACACCCATTGCCATCTGTGGCAGTATAAATAATAAGATTCGTATCCATCGGATAATCCAATGCTTGTTGACTTCACTATTAATTTTATGCCTGTCCCTACCTGTGTATTGCTTGTGCTGTCATACCAAATGATATTAGTTAATCCTGATGCAGCAGTTAAGACAAGACTATCTATTCCATTATTGCATATTGAATAAATTGTATCTACACAGGTATTGCAATTGACTATTGGCCCTATTGTAATTGTTTTATTGCACGAAGAATTGGCAGCATCTTCGATTCTAACGGTATAAACACTAACTCCATCTGCCTTAAGCAATGGATTTCCGGAAAGGCCATTCCCAGTTATTGTAAGAATGCTTCCATTGAGTGTAGATGGACTTGTATAAGTTCCAATTTTTACAACATAATTTCCACTTCCTCCGCTGACTGTAGCTTGTAAATTGAGTGAGAACCAGTCATCACTTGTATCTCCTGATGTACCGTTATTATTACACTCTGTACTTGTTTGACCAATGTTCACAAAACAGCCTGATATGCATGGCAGAGGCGCAGTGTAGCTTGCACTATCTATACAACCTGAATTAAAACCGGCGATTACCTTATGGGGCAGCCCATCTGCTATTAATCCGGAAATAGAATAAACCAACTTATTTGGAAAAGGAGGATTAAATGTTTGAGATCCACCACCGGGAACATAAACTGTGAGCGTCCCGGCCACAGGAGGACTTGTCAATATTATCGTATCAGTAATTGTGTATTCATTGTTCAATGGATTACAGGCAGAAGGTGTTGGCGAGTCAAGTTGAACATCACACAGAGCAAGTTTGCTGTTTCCACATTCCCATCTTACCATGTCTTGAATATCTTTATATCGAGTTGAATCCACATCATAAAATACAAGGTAATTTTCTGTTCCATCCGGAACTGGAACCGCAGCAATAGCAGCGTTCACAATGTAGTTTTGAGTTCCTTGACTTGAATGATTTGCATCTCGGGTCAAAAACCAAACTGCTTCTTTTACATCAGTCAGATGACTTTCAGCAGGAGTGTCATACATGCAAATGATCCAATTTAATCTTGCCATTGCCAGTGCGGAAAAACCCTTTGGATATAATTTTTTCGTACAAAGGGCTGCAACGGTCCTGTACTTGCTGTGAGCCATCCTCCAGAGAATTTGGTTTTTTCAATACAAGCTGCTGTGTACAGACTGGAAGTTCCGCAGGTGTCCAAAATGTCCACAATACAAATAGGTTCATTAGCAGGAGAATGGAATACGTAGGTAGTTTTAGTCAAATAACTATCTCTTTCTACCGTTCGGATATCTCCATGACAATCTCTAGCAGTGAATTTTATTTTGCAATAGGTCTGAGCATTCAATTCACTCAATACAAAATTTAATAGAATGAGAAAGCCTAAGTGAAAGAGTTTTGGGGGTTTGTTTTTTGAAATAATAAATTTGTACATATATGGTCTATTTGGTATTTACTACTTTGAATCTTAGTCAGGGTTTGCTTTATGAAAATAAAGAATGTGGAAATGCAGAAATCAATTTTTTTGAAAATACGATGCTGCAGTTCACAACGCCAACAAGCCATAAGACATGGATGGATTAATCTACGAAATAAAAAAGATGGTATTAGTTTAGGCTGAAACAAATGATTTTGTGTAAAATCAAAGGCCTGGAAGAGTGTAACAATTATATATAGAATTACTATTTCTCTATAATAATAAATACAATTTTTAATCTTAGTGAATACTTGCTTTACGGAAAAACCAAGAACAAAAGTCAAAAAGAAATAATAGAAAATGAAAAATTCTTTTTCATTTTTAGGTTTCAAATTAATTACAATACTCTGCAAAGATAAATCATATTATTAAAAATCATAATATATTTAGTTTTAGTTAAGAAATGGAAAAATGGCTTTTGTAGATAGAATTTCCAATTTTAGTCGATTCATATTAATACTTATTCCAGGAATCCGGTTTCCTAAAATATTATTTTGTTAATTGTCCTAACTAAATAAAATAATTTTTTTTAATAAAAAAGAAAAGACCGACGGTGAGTCGGTCTTTTCTTATAAATTTTCTTATGATTATTTAGGATTTATTATGATTCATCTCATAAAATGGCTTATTGAATTTCTCGTTAAATTTTATAAATCTATATTTTATGAACTTTATCTGGACACACTTACACCCAAACAGTTTGGATCCGGACATGAGCTGCAAGGGTTAATCGGGCCTACCGTCGTTGATGTAAAACAGTTTGGATTGTTAGAATCTTCAATTCTTATCAAGTAGCTGCTTGTTCCATCCGCTTTCATGTTTGGATTTCCTGCTAGGCCATTTCCAGATATTGTAATTGATGTTCCACTTGCTATCAGACCACTTGTATAAGTGCCGATTTTTACAATATAAAATCCGCTTCCATTGGTGATTGTTCCTGTGAGTGTAACCGAAAACCAATCGTCTAAATTTACAGCAGGAGTCCCGTTATTGTTACACTGGGTTGTAACCTGTCCAACAGATGCACCACAAACTACTGAACATGGATTTGGTGCTGTATAAGTAGTATTGGCGGTACATGATGGATCAGCGGTAAACACTGCTGTTACTGTATGACTTGCTCCATCTGCCGTCAATCCACTTATGGAATAGTTCTGTGGACTTGTAAAGGGTGCTGTGAACACCTGGCTGCCTCCTCCACTTACACTTACTCTCAAAGTATCTGTAGTTGGAGGGTTAGTGAAAGTTATAGTTCCTGTCAGTGTATATTGATTTGTTGCAGGATCACATGTCCCCGGAGTGGCAGTAACACTGCTAATGGTACAGGCTGCTCCAAATCCAAAATCGAATGTATGATTGTTGGCTCCAACCACCGGAATATCTGTGGTCAATACACTTGCTTCAGCATTATTTCCCACCAAAATACCATCGCTGTCTCTCACATCAGGTTGACCTGAGCCTCCGACATTTGCCGTTGTCAGGCTGTTTGCCCCTAATGCAGCTTGCTTACTTCCACCGGTTGCGTTAGGAATTCTTACGGTATATACCATATTATATATCAAGCCGGAAATTCCATAAATTTTAGATGTAGAACTGCTTCCGCTTGCATTGGTAAAGTAATAATTTCCACTTGCATCAGTCACGGCTGTTGCAATGACAGTCCCCGATTTGACCAACTGTACAGTTACTCCTTGGATAGGGCTCTCACCCGGATCTTGGATTCCGTTTCTAATTGCATCATTCCATACTCTGTTTCCTATTTCTATCGGTGCAGGATCACACAATAATTCTAAGTCTCCTATCCCATTGGTTTTACCAAAACTTCCGGTCACTTCTCGCTGAGTATTTACCTCGTACTTTCTGCCCGTACTTCCATCAGTGTTGTCCATCCAATAAATCCCGGCAGAATATATTTGAAAAGGGTCGAATGCTGCAACTGCAACTTCACCTGTACCCGGAAGCAATGCAGCTCCACCTTCCACTGTTTCACGATGATACCCGATATAATTTTCATCAAAATAAAATTCCCCACCTCCGGGGCCTTCATTATTCCCAACTCCACCTGAAGATGTCAAACTTCCTACAGATCCATTGCTTTCTAAGGTATAAGTCCCTCCGGAAAAAGAAGCTCTTAATATATCTCCGGAAGCTATCCCTGTGTAAAGATTTGTTGATGATGTGTTGGTGCTGTAGTTGAACGTTGCCATTTGGTGCCCATAACGATCCACGAATATACAAAGCACATCTCCGTTGATATCAAATTCAATATCTGCAAAGATAGGCTGAGGATACCCCTCAAAATAATAGTTTGTAAAAAAATTGCTTGTCCAAGGATTCCAATTGTCTGAGTTGGGGTTCCCGCCGGTTCTGGCTATTCCTTTAACATAATCTAATGGAATATTTAAAATATTAGTAAAGCTTGTTCCGTCCAGTCTATATAAGTTGGCTTCTAAATCAGAAATAGACTTTGATGTTTCTGCATCACAAACAGTTCCTATATAAACTTTACCTCTATGAAACTTTAATGCAAAAGGTCTCACGCTTCCACCTGAACATGGATTGGGAACTGAAATCCCTGTCCCCATCAGCGTTTTGCTTGCAATATCTATAGTGTATAATTTTTTATCATATAAATTCATTACATAAAGTGTCTTAAAATCATCTGATATATCAATATCTCCAATCCCTATTTTTCCTACCAAATCATAGGCTTCAACATCATATGATGGCTGTGTTACATCAGTAGGAAGTCCTCTATCGGTGATAGATGGCATCAAAGACTGTCCAACATCCGCCAAGGTCTGAAAGTCTAACCAAAGGGAAGGACTGCCTGATGGTGTCATGATATAAATAGCTCCGACATCTTCTGTGCCGTCTCCATTGTTGTCTATCATAGACACATGTCGTTTTAAAAATGCAGAAGTATAAATTTTTTGATTTATTCGATCATAGGCTACCCCCCACGTCGCTCCAGTTTCTTGTGATTCTGCCAAGACTGTATTGCTCGGTGGCTGACCGGAAGAAGAATATGGGAAAGAATAAAAGGCATCTGTTCCACTTTCTCTACCATTATAATAAACCGGAGTCACGATCTCAGGATCTGTTTGACAATAATCATTTGGATAGTTAATACCAAAATTTGCATTTGCATTGATTGCACTGTAAAATTGAACTGAAGAATAATTTTCTGTTCCGCTTACCCCTGAGTAATCTCCCGATAAATAACCCGAAAATTCAATTCTCACCGGCAAAGTCAATCCGGAAAAGGAATATGCTCCACTTGAATTAGTAATTGCGGTCTGAATTGATCCGCTTGCAGGGAACGCTGTAACGGTCACCCCACTGACAAAGGGTTCATTAAAAGATGTTGAATTATCTTGAACTCCGTTTGCATTGAAATCCCTAAATACAGTTCCTGAAATCTGAGCGTATATACTCAATTGGGAAATTCCTGCGAGAAATAAACAGAATATTAGTTTTCTGGTACAATGAATCATATTCCAAAATTTAGATGAATTTTAAATTAACACATTTATAATATCAGACAATATTTAGCTTGAAACTCGATCCAATACAGACCAAATTATCATAATATCTAAATCCCTATATCGAACTTTATATTAAATAAATTTAACAATTTTAAATTATTAATTATCAAATATTTATGCAAAGTAAGTCTAAAAAATAGCTCATTTCCAAAAAAAGGTGACAAAATGAAGGTAAAAGGTGTTCAAATATTACTTATATATTATATTAATCTGATATATATAATCAACATTAAACACATAACCTCTAAAAAAATACAAACTCTAAAAATTACAACTCCCCAATCGAAATTTTAAAATAGGGGATCAAACGGTATTTACTCATAATTATTATCTGTTTAATAATGTATTATAAATTTATTTTAATTATATATGAAAAAATTTTCTTTAATAGGATCTTACACAGGTGATCTTTATAGTTATTTTTTATGAATGAAAACTGAGTAAAGTTCGTTAGAAAATAATCAAATTAGATATTATAACAATATATAACTAAATAGATTCTAAATTCGATGTTATTTTAAATATAGGGTTCGGCCGAATTTCAAATGGCTATTCTACTTTAAGCAGTTCCCAAGTCTTCTTCTCTTTATTCCATTGATAAGTAAATCGACCTACCTGTTCCTCGCTGGGAGCGGTCAAATTATAATAAAATAACACCGTGTTCAAAATCATTTGACCCGTACCTGTAAATCGAATTTTTCTGATGCGATCATCTCCCCTTAGTCCAATTCCATTAATGCTAAACTCCTTTTTTAAGTTGCCTATTGGTTGATTCATCTGGTCAACCTCAACAGAGTATAAGTCACCGGATCTGGCTGAAGATAAGAATAAAAATTTCTTTCCTTCATGCACATGAACAGCCAATCCATAAAAGTCTTTATTTTCAAATATGACTTTATATGTTTTTTTTATTGGATCAACAATATAAACTTTTCCTCTTTCTTTTTTTTCATCACTACCGGCTACAGTGCTTACTATGAGTAAATGATTGCTGCAATCATAGAAGCTACCCAAAAGTCCAAAAGGGTTCTTTGCTCCGGGTTTTATCTCCATTGGCAAACTAATAAATTGCTGCAACTCTCCACTCATTGCGTCAAGTTTGTAAATGGTATTCTGATACTCTACCTTGTTGTAAAGCATATTTACTTTTGCAGCCGGAAGAATATAGGAATTGCCATGTTCATCCGTTGTAATTGCCCCTAGATATCCCCATTTTTTCCAACTTGGGGCTTGTGCACTTTTAATAATTTTAGCTCTTGGATTTCCGGGTTGATCCGATTGCATAATGACCAATCCCATGACGTTTCTTTCTGATGTAGAAATATAACTTTGCTCAGGGTTAAATCCCATTTTTGTCATATAAATCGGAACGCCTTTACACTGATCCAATTGAGCAACTAAATGATTGGAAAACAAACTAAAAAACAATATCCCAAATCTGATAAATCTCTCTTTCATTTTACAGCACTGGTTTGAACATAGGCCCTGTATAACAAGGATAAATTAATGGTTTAAAAACTCCGTCTTTAAGAACTGACTCTGCCCAACAATATTCTTTGCCTTTTGTATCATCATTTTGAACTTGGGCAACGTACCATAAAACTACTTCTGTATCCTCAATGGATTCATTATTAATAAATTTCTCCGGGCCTTGTTGGTAATCCAAATTACAGCAAGGGCCAATGGTCGGCAAATCGGTATCTCCTTCGTCTACTTTCGCATGGTGTTTTGTTGCGTAAACATAAGCATGATCTCCTCTTCCTCCATCTCTCAGCTGTCCGGTATTTGCAACCAGTACCAATCCCTTTCCATTTTTATTCAATATTTTGAACCATCCATTATCACGATCAAATTTTTTCTGTTCAGTTTGCAGTGTCCATTGCTCCTGTTTCCATGGAATCCATTTTTGATCTTTGTATTCTTGAATTGAATTATGCTCTCCTGCAATACTGATTCTTGTAACCGGTCGATACATTCCATTATTCCCACATCCTCTCCCAATACTTCCGGCCACAGGTCTAAACCTTCCATCCTTATAAAACTCATAATACTGATGATAATTATAATTGCATGGAGTAGGCCAACCCTCACTATAATATTGCTGTCCGACCAAAAAACCAGTTGTATCATTGTTCTCAATGATGGCTTCAAAATAAGGAGGCTCAACAGCTAATACTGCCGCTGTAGAAAATTCCGGACATCCAATAGCATCACTGTACCCAAAACCATCCGTTTTGGAATAACTCACATGCCAATCTACAAGCTTCACTTGATTGAAGATTTTATTACCTTGATAGGCGATATCAAAAATTTGCAAACCGTCTGATCTTGTCATAGTGTACTTAAAATTCCAACCGTCTTTTTCATAAGAATTGTAAATATCACAATAGCAGTCCATCACTTTAGAGTTTTGAGCTGTTCTCTGGGTGACGGCCATTCCTGTTTCTCCTACCTGTGTCCATCGTATTCCTGCTACTTTAAGATCGGTAAGATCGACGATCGCCCACAATGCTTTATCATTCTTGACAAAGGTAGGTGCAACACAGAGATGTTTAGAACGCTGACATTTGGTTCTGTTTAATGCTGTTTTTGTTCCCGGCATTAAAGGCTGCACATCTTCATAATTTTCTCCATAGGCATGAATCACCGATGTATCGTGGCGCGCAATATAGTTTGCCAATTCTACCAAATGGGGTGGCACATCGGGTTGTGTCTCTTTGTATGTGGTGAGATGAATTACTTTTTGTTCTCTTTTGGAAACTATGGCAATGATACTTAGATTGAGAGCATAATTGTACATTTCCAATCTATAATAATTCTCCTTCGACTTAACATTCACTCCTTGCGGAAGATCTGAAGGTCTGGCTTCCGAAATAGAAAATATTTCATTCAACATCTTGCCTCCGGAAAATTTGTGGACATACAAATCGGCCAACTGCGGATCTTTGATCAGTATGGTTTGAATTTTTTCTGCATCAGAAACATTGCTTTGGCGCAATGGGATCACAGGATAAGGAGACTCCAATACTGAGGTAATTTCTTTGTTCCTCTCATAGATTAAATTTTCCGATGAGGAATCCGATCTTGATTTTGTAACACAAGAAATGCTAAAAGCCCAAGCTACAATGATTGAAAAGAAAATTTTCCATTTGGTTCTATTTTGTATCGAACAACTCATAAAGAATTCCAATTAAAGGGATCATTAAAAAAATATTGATTCAAATAACTTGTATCTGTAAGTATATTGAGGAATGCGATTAGATCTTTCCTTTCATCATAAGACAATGTAAATGATTTTAACCTGTGGTCGATGGAGGGATGTAAAGCGCCATCTCCAAAACAATCCAATGACTTATTGTTTCTCCCACGGCGTTCATAATTCTCTATGACCCTTTCTAAATTTGATTCTGATCCATCATGATAATACGGCGAAGTAATCATTACATTTCTAAGACTAGGAATCCTGAATTTTCCATTATCGTCTTTATTGCCGGTATGGGATTGTAGGCCTAGATCAGCAATAGGGTAAGAATTATCACAATTATAAAGGCCTGTGTTGGCAAATTGATCTCCGGAAGCCGCCCTATCAAAATCTAAACCACCATGACAGGCTGAGCAAGATAATGATGCAGAAAAAAATAGATTCATTCCATTCCTTTCCGAGACACTAAGAATCCCTGTATCGCGTGACTTGGAGAACTGATCATACTTAGAATTTCTACTTTGCAATTTGAATTCATAGCTAACAATACAATCTACAATTTCTTGAAATTCCAACTGCTTAATATCCACAGAAAAGGCCTTTTGATACAAGCTTGCATACTGCTCCTTTTGCATTATTCTCTTTACAATTTCACCCTCCTTTCCTTTCAATCCCATCTCAACGGGATGGGTTGCAAATAAAGGTCGCTCCATTTGTTTTTCAAGAGAGCTTATGCTTGGATTTGACCAACCAAAAATAGTTCTATTTTGCATGTTCAAGGTAGAGGATGTGTTGCGCAATAGGACCTCTGCATTCCCATTCAATGCTCGTTTATATCCATCTACAAATCCCAATTGCGGATCGTGACAGGACGCACAAGACTTGCTTCTATCCCAGGACAGATCTTTATCAAAAAATAGAAAATGACCTAACTCTATCATTGCAGATTTATCCGACAGTTTTTTTTCCTCTATAGGAAAACATGCAATAAATAATATTAGACCAATCAGTAGATAAATTAATTGTCTCATCCCTATCAATAAATCTGTATGAATAGAAAATCAATATCGGCCTTCAATTTATACATCATCTAATGAGTCATTTTTATTAAATAAAATGAGCTAAACAACTTGTTGTATAATATCGTTGCCTATTCAATATCACCGACTATGTTTTTTTATCAATTAAATTCAAACTTGATCAAGCTCCAATTCTTTTGACCCTTATTGTATCTGTACTCTACAAAAGAAGTTCGGTCTGAGCCGGGAACAGAAAAATTATAATCAAAAGGAATCAAATTAATTTTAATTGTATTTTCCTGACTAAAACTAATTTTCTTTGCTTTATATTCGACCATAAAACGATCATCATCCAATCGAATTTCTTGAGTTGGTTTAGAAATAAATTTCCCATTTTTATTTAGCTCAATACTCGAAATACAATTATCTCGAAGGTCACCAAAAAACAATTTTTTTACTCCTTCCACCTTAACCAGCGAAAGTCCAATTGCATCTATCCCACAAAGAGAGTCTATTAATTGATACTGATCATCCTGCGTACAAAGCAAAGAATAAATTTTGCCCTTTACTTGATTCCGATCAGATCCTTTGATAGAAGAAACAAACAACAAATCCGACTCGCAGTCATAACTTATTCCCATCAATCCAAAATCTGTGCAAACACTATCTCCATAAAACTGAAACACTGGCTTCATTTCACCGGTGTTTGAATGGATTCGATACAATATATTTTGTTTACAGGGCGGGTTAAAATAATTGTTGATGTATGGAGTTGGGCAAACATAAACATGACCTGTTGGTGCAATCACAAACGATCCTAGTGTTCCTCCATCCTTCCATGAAGGATAGGAAAATTTTTGAGGCGATTTTGGATCCTTTGGAAATTGTTCTACAACATAAAGTCCAATTTTATATTTTTCAATTGTACTCAAATAGGTTTTCATTCCCGGTGGCGAAAGTTTCGTAACAAAATACGGACTTCCCTTACAATCTGATAAAGGGACTAATTCTTGGGCCAGTAAAGTGATTGTGGCCTGAATAAACAACAATAAAACAAATACTCTATTTCTCATGATGAATCGGAATTAACATTGGACCCATGAAGCAAGGATACGTTCTGTATTGTTTGACTCCCAAAACAGAAACTGTTTCTGCCCAACAATATTCTGCTCCCCTTGTATTATCATTTTTAGCTTGAGGAACATACCATACTATGAAGTCCGACTTAGCAAGTGACTCCGGAACTGCATTTATAAATTTCTCCGGACCCTGCTCATAATTATTATTGCAACATTGACCAAGCGAAGGCAGATCCAACTCTCCCTCGTCAACATCTTTATGAAATCGACTTAAGTAGGTATAAGCCAAATCCTGTTTACCTCCATCCCCAAATTGACCCATGGAAGGTTGAATTCCGTAACTCCATTGATCCGACTCTACTTTGTATAAATAATTTTCTTCGGAAAGCTTATCCGTTTCTGTTTGAGCATAATAAGTTTCTTGTTCCGCTTTTGTCCAGTCCTGTTCTGACCATCGATAAAACGATTTTTCGCTGCCCGCAAAATGGATTCTAAACAATGGTCTATAAGTTGCATTGGTTCCACATCCTCTACCGATGGAGGCAGCAGCAATTCTTATTCTCCCATCATTATAAAACTCATATTTTTGTTCATAATTGTAATTGCACGGCATAGGCCAAAGATCGGAACTATACACCTGACTTAGCCTTAATCCTGCAAATTTGCCATTCTCTGTTATGGTATCCCATTGAGGTGTTTGAGCCGCAACAACCACTGCAGAACTATAATAAGGACATCCTACAGCATCGCTATAACCAAATTGTTCTGTAGGAGAATAACTTACATGCCAATCTACCAACTTGCAGCTCTCCAACAGGCTTTGTCCTTTGTATTTTACCTTAGAAATCTTTAGTCCGTCTGAACTTGTCAATCCATAATCCAACTCCCAAAATTCGTTCTTGAATGTTTTGTCTTTGATACAATAACAATCGTAGATGTAATCATTCTGCAATTGTTTTTCGGTAGGACTTGATTGAGTAATCGTATCCGTAGATCCTACTTCTGTCCATCGATATCCGACAATATCATTATCTGTCAAATCTACAATAGCCCAAAGCGCCTTGCCATTATGAACGATAGTTGGAGCTACACAAAGATGTCGTGATCTCTCGCATTTGGATCGCGCCAAAGAAGTTTTAGTACTTGCCATAATAACATCCGCTTCGTCAGGCTTAAATCCTAAGGCAGATTGAATCTCCGGATGTTGGACTACCAATCCTACAGCAAAATTCTTCATCCTGTCGGATATCTGAGGTTGGATGTGTCTATAATGATCTGCATATAGAAACCTCTCAGAGAAAACATCCACTATTGCGAAACTCGTAATATTTTTATTGTAATTAAACATCTCAACATTGTAACAATTTCCCATCCTACACTTGGCCAACAATTCCGGATTCAAATCAGCTCTGTTCAACTGATGAACAGAAGTAATCTCACATCGATCAAATGTTCTGTAATCAAAATTGAAGGTGTACAAATTAAAAAATGAATCTTTAAAACAAATGGACTGTGCTTTATTTGCCTGAGGGTCTCGGCTATAAATGTAGCGTATTGGAAGTTTGGATCTTAATATGGTGTCAATTTTATTCAATTCCTTTTCTCTATATTCATTGTACTCTTTATAGAGCTCATCTTGGGAATTGGATTTGGGAAACAATTTCTGCTGTTGTCCGGAAACATTGGCCACCCAGAGTATCATAGCCACTAAGAATTTTATTTTCGTCCGCTTATCCATTATAAGTACATATTCAAAATGCAAATATATAATAAATTATAATATGAATTCAAACAATATTTCGGAAGCGTCTTAAGATACCTTATAAACAGGCCTTTCTGGGATTTTTGCAGCGAGATAAAACAAGCTAAAAGGCTGGTCATATATGTTGGGAAAGCCTATGGATACCGACAATTTATAAAGAAAAAATGGCCAGACTTTTGCCTAAGCTGCCAACCTACAGCCAATTCAAAAAAAAGCAAAACTTTGAACAGAAGAAATTCATTCTACTAGACATGTTTATCCAACTTTTTTATACATTAACAATAAAATAATTGAATCTCATTGTCTTTGAAATTTAACTAGAATTTTATTGAGCATATCTATTATTAAAAGCGAAGACAAAGAATTCAAATTCTATCCGAAAATTTAACTAAAACAGTTTTAGATAAACTAAAAATGCAAAAAACATAATCATTAACCAAATAGAAAATTATCCATTATTGCGGTGAGGATTGTTAATTCAGAATTGGCCAAAAAACAATAAAAATGAATTATCTTTGCTATCAGTTAAAATTGTATATTAAAAAGCAAACACAACTCTATATGACAAACCAAATGAAAGCAACACTATTTTTTTTCGGTTTGCTTTTATTTGCTTCTTGTAAAGGGCAGAGTAAGAAGCCTCGGATCGGTGCAGAAGTGAAAGTAAAAGGAGACACCGTTTTGGAATTAGGTCATAATATAATGAAGATATATCAGGACAAAAACAATGTCTATTGGTTTGGAAGTTGGGAAACAGGTGTATATAAATATGATGGAAAAACAATAATTAATTTCTCAACAAAACACGGTCTTCCTAACAACAGAATTGACGAAATTAATGAAGATGAAAACGGCAACCTGTATTTCACAAGTTGTCATCCAAAATCTTCAATCGTTAAATTTGATGGAAAAGAATTTTCGATCTTATTCCCTGTTGTCAGTGACGATTGGAAACTTGAACCTAAAGATATGTGGTTTAAACATTCATTCCAAAACGAAAAAGTATATCGCTACGATGGAATTACTTTGTTTGAATTGCAATTGCCCAAGCCGATAAACCTCCCGAATCGTTTTGAAATTTACAGCATCTACAAAGACAAAAAGGGGAACCTATGGTTTGGCACAAACCCCGTTGGAGTTTGTAGATTTGATGGCTATACTATAGATTGGATTACCGAAGAAGATGTAACCGAATTTCGTAACGAAGGCGCAAACGGCGTTCGTTCCATTACAGAAGATAAAAATGGTGACTTTTGGTTCAATACAGAATATCGTTATAGAATATATAATGATAGTATTGCCAAAAGCGACAAATTCTACAGAAGAATAAAAAGTATTGGTGGACTTGATGGTAAGAAAGACAGCAATGTTGATGAGTATCTATCAACGACTATAGACAACGAAAATAATTTGTGGTTTGTAAGCTATCGCGATGGCGTTTGGAAATACGACGGAATGAAAATTACACACTTTGCTGTTCAAGTTAATTCCAAAGACATCACATTATTCAGCATTTACAAAGACAACAATGGTGTTCTGTGGCTCGGTACTCACAATAATGGAGCATTTAAATTTAATGGAACAACATTTGAAAATTTTTTAAAATAATATGGAAGGTATGAACGAAATCTTTTGCCCTCATTGTCATAAAGCATTTAAAGTTGACGAAGCAGGTTTTGCTGATATTCTCAAGCAAGTTCGTGAGTAACAATTCGAAGAGGAAATGCACAACCGGCTTGCATTTGCTGAAAACGAAAAGGTAAACGCGGTTTAGCTGACAGAAGTCAATAGTAAAAATAAATTACAAGAACAGCTTAATAAAAATGTTCAAGAATTGGATAAACTGTAAATCAAATAGGAAATTGAGCTGTCTCAAAATGTGAAACTTTCAACTTGAACAATACATACAAAGATACCTCTGCCATTCGGGAGATTATCTATTTGAGCTTCACTAAGTCTCACATATCTGGAGCAAGGGGAGCTTTTGCGTAACTCTATATTAGCGTTGAATTTTGGGGAGGTTTCTCACGAGTTTCCAAAAATGGATGCTGTAAGGCCTCAATTTTTTATTCCAATAATTACTTTATTGCGCAACGTAGCAATGAGCTCTATCCAATATAAAGCTGAACTTTCAATAGTAAAAAGGCAACATTTTGATATTACTTACTTTGATGATAAGATGAACAAGGTCTAAGAAGGTTTCGGAAGAAATTTTGAACTGGCAAGTCGTAAATTTTAAAACGCCATCGATGGGATAGACAAAACTATAAAAGCGCTGGAGAAAACCAAAGCTGCATTGCTATCATCAGAAAACAATCTTCGTTTAGCCAATGAAAAAACTGAAGACTTTGTGGGGTGGTGTCGGAATATTCGCAGGCCGTTTTCACTTTTAGAATAACTTTAATGGAAAATGGCATAATTTGGTCTATCGCTAACCAATTAAAATCTTTATTCCTATAGGACTGTTTGAATTTTACAAGCTCTGTTTAATCATATTCACGATCGGATAGAGCAATTACCTTAATCGAACATTATTTTAGAATCCAAAAATGATTGGAAATAATTTGAAAGAAAGACTTTATTATTGAGCCAAGTATTTATAAAATTGGAATTATTTCACTACAATTATTTTTGCTTTTTTGGTTTCCCTTGCTGTACTTAGACATAAAGTATAAGCTCCTGAACTTATATTGCTAAAATTAATTTCTAAAGCTGATTCATGTTTCTTAAAAGAAGAAGTTAAATCTATTTTCTGACCTGATACACTTATTAGATGAATTGAAATTATTTGTCCTTCAAGTTCACATGTCAAATAATCTCTAACTGGATTCGCAAAACAAATTATATTTCCATCTCTTGAAGCAGCATTTGAGTCACTATTTTTTGTCGTGATCGCAAGAGTAATTAAATTGCTTTCCAATGTGAGTAATGGCAAAGAATCGTTTTTTACTTGTACAATATATTTTCCAGCATCTTTGAGTTGCAGATTATTGAAAGTATATTTATTTGAAGATTTATCTTGATTTGGATCCATGACCCATGAGGAATTTGAAGTATTGATCCATGTATATGAGTTTGATTTGATCGAGGAATCTATTTTTAAATCGAAGATTAGATTCTTATTTTGTGCTATTGTAACAGTCGTGTCTTTATAGAATTTCATTTGAGGTGTATATTTATAATCGACAAGAGAATTCTTGAAATTGAGCAAATTTTCAAATGTAAAATAATTTGAGCCTACTTTTAATTCAAGTAGTTTTTTGTTATTTGTAAAATCCGGAATATGGCCGGAAAGTTGATTGTTTGAGATATCAAAGTATTGAAGTTCCGGTAGGTCTACAAGACTTGGAATTGAGCCACTGAGTTCATTTGATGCTAGAGTAATTGTATGAACTTTTTGAATTTTATTAAAATTTGGAATTGCACCATTTAGCCTGTTATTAGAGATATCTAAATTTAGTAAGTTTGGTATTAGACTAAAATTTGGTATAGGGCCGGAAAAATTATTATTAGCTAAGTTGAGATCTGTTAAGCTAGGTAAATAGGTAAAATCCGGAATATTGCCTGTAAGTTGATTGTTGTATAATCTGAGCCAAAGTAAAGAAGCTAATTTATCAAAATTGGGGACAGTTCCTGAAAGTTGATTTTCAGAAACTTGAAGATGCGTTAAATTAGGCATTTTATCAAAATTAGGGATCGATCCGGTGAGTTGATTGACTTGTAATTGAAGAGCTTTCAACTCTGGTAATTTATCAAAGTTTGGTATAGTTCCGGTAAATTGATTCGTAGATAAATTTAACGATTGTAAATTTGGTAATTTATCAAAATTGGGAATTGAACCGGAAAGTACATTATTTGAGATTTCAATTCTTTGAACTTTGGCTAAGAAACTGAAATTGGAAATTGGACCGCTGAGTAGGTTGTTGGTTAAGAATAAACTTTGCAGGTTTATGATTTTATCAAAATTAGGAATCGGCCCAGAAAGTTGATTTGTGCTTAAATTTAAATTTGTTAAATTTGGTAGCCTGTTGAAATTGGGGACATCTCCAGAAAGTTGATTGCCGCTTAGATTCAAGGATAATAGTTTACTAAGGTTGTCAAAGTTGGGAATTGAGCCAGAGAGTTGATTATTGAATAGCCTAATATTTCTTAAGTTAAGTAAGTACGAAAAATTGGGTATGGTTCCGTTAAATTTGTTGCTTTCCAAATAAAGAGTTGTTAAATTCGGTAGCTTGTTAAAATTTGGAATATTTCCCGTGAGTTGGTTTACTCCAAGCAATAATTGAGACATATTAGGTAATTTATCAAAGTTGGGAATTTCGCCTGTCAATTGGTTGGTATATAAATTCAAAGTGACAAGATTTGGAAAATTCAAATTTATTATATCTCCTTTTAATTTATTATTGCTCAACTCGATTGAACTTACACATCCATTACCATCCAATGTAATTCCATGCCATGTATTAATGCTTTTGTCTAAAATAAGCCAATTTGTACGGTTTGTCCAGTTTGGGCCATCAGTTGCATTGTATAGCTTCACCAATTCAAGAGAGTCATTCCGGCGATTACATTGAGCTGCAATATCTAATGAGAATGTGATGGCAATAGTTAATGATAAAATGCAATTAAAGTATTTTGTGCATACAGAGACAACTGTTGTATTATTTAATTTCATAATTAGTTTTTATCAATATTGATTGGGTAATAATGACAAACCATTGAATGTTTGTATCAGTTTTTAACAAATGGGATTACGGCATTCACTTTGTTTCCTGTAAGGTGCAAATAATAAAAAGCATCTGAAAGATGCTCTAGATCCAGTTCAATTTCTCTAGCTCCCCGCAAAAAGAGTTTATCAGTATAAACTACTTTACCCTGGACATCGACAATCTTTATTAAGCTAAAGTCTTCATTTTCGTAGTTCAGTTTTATATAAGCTTTTTTCTGAATAGGATTAGGATAAAATTTGATAAATGTTGTTTGAGGAGAACTTGTATTCACTACAAACTGACTTCGGTATGTATGCCAAAATCCTTGTGCATTGTTAAGTTGAGACGTTCTTACACTTTCGATGATGGCTTGGCCAACGCTTCCATTTAGCAAGAGATTACCGGAACTCGTGACTGAAGCTCCCGTGCTTATCACCGATGTATTCATTTGTACTTGAGCACATATTGATTGAATCATAAGTACCAGCCCAAATAAAATTTTAATTGCTTTCATATTCAATTTTTTAATTTGTAATTATTTGATTAGAGCCACAGGAGTCAGCAATGACTTTAGTTGTTTTATTTCTTCTGCTGTAAATATGGAATCATTTGTAGTATTGGATTTTTTCAATTCTTCAATTTGTTTTTGTTGCTCTTTCAATGCATTTATTAAAATCGGTATTAATTCTGTGTAACTTACACTCAACATTTCCTTTGATTCATCGCCATGTACAATTGAAGGAATAATGGTTTTTAGTTCCTGAGCGAGTAGACCTAATTGCAATTCCTGCGTTTCATCGGCTTTTAAAACATAGGATACAGGATTCATTTGCAATACTTCATTCAATCCATATTGAATTGGTTTAATTTTTTCTTTTAATCTTGTATCTGAACTGACGTCGGGCGCAGTAGAAAGATAGATTTTTCTCCATCTAAAACTAGATGTTCCAAGATCACGGTTTGCATTAGAGTTAGGCATGAATGTTGAACTTGATACAATTTGATTCCCTATGGTATAAGAAATAAAATCGTTGCCTCCAAATACTAGTTTTGCACCAAGATGAAGGTCTCTAAAACTTTTGGAAGATGTTCCTAAATCTCGTGACCCTATTGCGTCAGGAATAAGCGTGGAATTGGTAACTATAATATTTGTGCCTCCATCGGATAAGGATTCATTATTGCCAAACAAAATTCTTCCTGATAAATATATATCTCTAAATCGTGTTGTTGAAGTACCTAGATCCCTTACACCTGTGGCATCTGGTCTAAATGTACTGTTAATGGCAATGGTATTTGAGCCTCCATCTGAAATGCTTTCAGAGTTTCCAAAAAATACAGAACCTGATAAATACAAATTTCTCCATCGAGATGAAGTAACTCCGAGATCTCGCGTTCCATTAAATTGTGGTATAAATGTTGAGCTTGATAAGATTTGATTTCCTGTGGCATAAGCTAAGAAATCACCACCACCAAATATAATTTTATTTCCAAGCGAGACATCTCCATCGAGGAATAAATTTCTCCATCTTATATTAGAGGTCCCTAGATCTCTAGAGGCGCTATTATCGGGTCTAAAAGTACTGTTTATGGCAATAGTATTAGAACCACCATCATAAATATTTTCTGTGGATCCTAAGTATAGTCCTCCCTCCAATCTCATGTTGCCATAGACATGTAATTTTTGACTCGGGCTGCTTGTTCCAATTCCAACATTTCCAGAATTTGAATTGTAAATTGCGGTGCCTGAGGATAACCATAATTGACTGCCACTACCACTGAGAGAAGAGAGATCCACAGAATTTCCTTGAGAGATCGAAAGTTGTTTGGTTGATGAGTTAAAACTTAATGATTGAATTTCATTTGTAGGTGAAATATCCGCTGCAGCAATAGTAATTTTATCCGGTCCCGGTGTAATTGTACTTAAGTTAATTCCTGCTCCAGCTGAAATTTCCAAAGGAGGTAAAAACTGCCATCTGCCATCTCTAAATTTTGGGATATGATTTTCATTTACCCCTGAAGTCTTTAGGCTTATATTGTGCAAGCCTAAAAATGGAATGGTATTCGTTTCTTGAAAAATTTCCGGATCAAAATTGTATTTGCTCTTTTGTGCGATTTGCCAAGCTCCTGATCGATATACCAGACATTGCTCTTCGGTAACACCACTTGTTCTTATTCCTATCGTTGCAGTTGGGCCATTGGCATTTTGAATACTTAATATGCCATCAGAATTTTGAATTCCTTGAATACCTTGTCCTCCGCCTCCGGATGAACTGATGGTAATGGTATTGCCATTTTGGTTTACAGTAGTTCCACCACCGCCTACGATATTAATATTTCCTTGTGTTGAATTTATACTTGTCACGACTCCTGATGCACCAGGTGCTAATGATTCAGCTATGTTTGCTTTCTCTGCTCGAAGTGAATATGGAACAGATGTCAATACAGTCCTTGGGCTCATCTCTGCTCCAAAATCTACACTGACTCCAAGAAAATATGGCTTGTCAAAATTGATAGTTAATGGAATCGGATTAATAGCACCAATACTAATATTAAATAATCCTTTTGTCACTAAAGTATTTTGAGTCTCAATATAAATTGGGTTGCCGCCAGACAAATTTTCATATATTTTTAATGTCAAAGAATGTGTACCATCAGGTATAAATGAACCTTGCTGATCTGTAAGAACACCTTGGTAACTTATTAAGCGAGGGATTTGTGCTTGAACAATAGAGATGATTGGTATAATAAACACAAGTAGTAAATTAATTTTTTTCATAATACTTATAATTGATTTATTGATTTGGATTATAATAAATAGTAGCCCTTATATTGAGTTGCATGTTGATATCTATTTTTAAAATAAGGCAACTTAATATTGCTAGAACCAAAATCTATAAGTAAATACTATGAATGGTTAAAATCTTAGCAAGGTTTGAATATTTTTTTTGATTGGGCTCCAAAATGCATTTTTGAGTGATATTTTTCTGAATATAGCTCACTCCGTTGGTGCTTTAAATGTTACATTAAAAAGATTGTATCCTCCTCTCCTGTTATTTACAAATTTAACAATTATAATAATACGTAATGAATTTTCATTTTGACTTTTATAGAGTGTAAACCCACAAAACTCCAAATCAACTAAGCATCACATAAACCAATTTTCAAAATAGCTATTTAAAATCACTCCATCAGTACAAATCCAGCCCAATAGTATGGTTCTAGTTTTTTATCGCGCATGGTTTTTTGGGCATTGAACAAGGCGTCTCTAATACTCATTTTTTTAATCAACCAATTTTTATAGAATAGTTCCATCAGCTCCGCGGTTTGTTTATCGGGGATTTGCCACAGTGACATGATAATGTTTTTTACACCCGCGATCTTAAAAGCCCTTTGAAGACCATATACACCTTCACTACCTTGCACCTCGCCAAGACCTGTTTCACATGCAGATAAGACCACTAAATCTGTATTTCTCAGGTCCATAAGACTAATTTCGTATGCTGTAAGGATGCCGTCTTCTTCATCTGCAATTTTTGGATTCGATTGTTGCCAGAAATGATTTGCTCCTGATAGCAACAGGCCAGATCTTATCATTGGATCTTTGCATCTCTGGAATGAATTTTTTGATGATATAGAATCATTTGGGTCTGAAAAGAAAAATCCATGTGTAGATATATGTATAACGGATGGAGAATTTTCCCGAAGCGCGGATTTCCCAAAAGATTTGAATATAGCTTCTGTGGCTTCATGACTCGTAAATTTACTGCAATTCCAATTTTCAATTTTAAAAATGGAATTCAATTTATTGACTTCATCAAGACTGCCAGGCAAGTATTTCCACTTATGATTGCGATAACTAGTGTCATTGTTATAAAATGAAAAAGAAGACCTTGTACTCAGTGAAGATGATTTGTCTTCTTCCAAATAGGAAGTAAGATCATTATGATCGACTTTATTGTACTCTACGCCGCCCACCAAAAGTATCTCTTGGTTAATATTATTATGATTATTGTTCTTAAGTTTAAGTTCCACTAAATTTCTTGTACTTTGGACTAGGACGAGATTAAAAGAATCTTGCAGATTTTTAGTTGTTGAAATCGGCAATGCACTTGCATTGATCGTGTTCAATAATCCTACTGGCGAAAAATAAATTGTCTTAATGTCTTGTAAGAAAGGAATTATATTTTTCCATACTAATTGGTATAATGAATTAGCATTGGGATTTTTATTTGATGAATAATATAATTTATTGACATATTCTATTCTCTTGATCTTAATATTACCAAGTAGTATTTTTAGATCACTTTCTTTAAAGGTATTTACCAATAATGGCTTTGAGTCATTTTTTCGAATGAGTAAAGCTGCATAAATATTGTCTCTTGGCTCAAGCAATCCTTCAGATTTTGGAAATAAAACAAACTCAATTGCTGCTTCATTTGGATCTAGTAATTGCTGGATATCATGCCACTGGAGATGTGTTAGTATATTTTGCTCGCCACCCATTAATATCAACTTCTTAGACAATTTATCACATTGGGATTTATAATCATTTATTCGACTTGAATTGCCATTGCTGTATTCTTGAGCAATAGCTCTTTGTAAGTGACTGATAGAATCGTATAGTGTTTTGAGTGAATCTTTTTTTGAAAATATTCTATTTCTTTTAATTATGGCATGCTGCAAAACTCCTTTGTAAGCTATAGCGTCATTGAATGCATATTCCGTTAGTGAAGTTTGTAATGGGTCGATGATAGAAAGCAGGGAAAAAGTTAAAAAATTATTTTTTGATAAGTAAAAAGCTAGTTCCTCCTCAGTTAAAAATTCAAAACTTCGCTTCGTAAGTGAAGAATTAGCATTGTAAAATAAATCTAAATATGTTTTAACAGAATCGTGCATATTTAAACGAGCGAAATAACTACAAAATCGATAATAACTTGCAATTCGCACTGGGGATTCTTCTCCAAAATGCTTATATACAAAATTATTCGCTTTATGCTCTATTTCAATAGCCTCCTTATACTTTTCATTCATTGCCAAATAGCTGCCATAAATTGATAATGCATGAAAATAAGTAATAGAATCCTTTGCAAGAAGGCAATCTTGAATGAGCCTTAAATATTTTTCTTCGCTTATGGGCAGACCAAGTCTTTCTGAAGTTTGATAAAAGGCTTTATATATCAATGGCAAATTTAAAATTTGCTCTTGTTTTGACATCCTATTCGTATCAAGTATTGCTTTAAATATTTCATATGCTTTTCGGTCATCATTTCCTTGGTAACTAGTTCCCAAAAAATAAATAAAATTATAATAATTCCACGTAGTATTGCCCCACATTTTTTCAGATGCTCCAATAGCTGTGGAGAATAGTTCTAATGCTTTTGGAGTATTTCCCAATTCTCTATAAAACAATCCGAAAGCTCTTAAATAATCAATGTACACAACAGAATTTTTAAGTGCAGGACTTTTTTCAAATAATTCATTTTCTTTAATAAATAAATTTTCTGCTTCTTTGTAGCGACCCATCCGACTTAAGTTGGAAGCCATTCCTTCTATAGATTTCGCATAAGACTCTGTTTGAGTTTTATTCAGATGTTCAAGGATTTTTGAATTCATCGTATATAAACTAAGGGCCTCATTAAATTTTTGAACGCAATCATAAACCATTGCAATTTTAACAAGCGAATTACCATATTCAAGCGAATTTTCACCAAAAATTACTTTTTTCATATCTGATGATTGTCTAAAATACTTTTCAGCCTTTTCATATTCTAATTTTATGCTGTTTATGGTTCCTAAATTGTTCAAGCTTTTACTGCTCTTTATGTTTTCTGTTCCATATATTTTATTATTCAATTCCAAATTTAATAACCAATACGCTTCTGAACTATCATGATCTCCTATATATGAATAATTTTTTGCAATTTCATTTATGACCCCTTCATAAAAATCATTCATTGTATCTTTTTGATTTCTTAGAAGCTGGATTAAATCTAAATTTATGGCAATAGATTTGGTGTATGTCTGTTGTCCAGATAGGCTAAGGACTTTGATCCACAATAATTTTGAATGTTGTTTAATATTGGATTTAGCAGAATAATTTGGAATAGCGAGTAAAGAATCGGAAAAATGACTTGCTCCTTCAAAATTTTTAGCCTTTATCATTCCTAAGCTCAAAGTGTATAATGAGTCAAAAGATATTGATTTGCTTCTTAAAGCTGTTTCTTGAGAAAATAATGAGCTTGATACCAAAAATAAAAAACATAATATTTTCATCATTGAAAAAATTTTCAATTAGTAAGCAATTATTTATTCCTTAACTGTTTCAATGCATTTTTGGCTTGTTCAGTATATTTTGATTCTCCATTGCTTATAATTTGTTCAAACAAATCTCTTCCTTCCTTCAACCTTCCAAGCATCACTAACACATTGGCCTTCAAAAATAACAAATTATCCGTATCTCTCAATGATTCATCGATTGAATTATAAGAAATTAATGCATTTTTATAATCTTTAGCTAAGTAAAGGGCTATAAATTTATCAAAATTGCTCTGCTCTCCATCACTTCTGGTCATTGACATCATATCATCGTCTAAAAAAGGTACGAAATTCATAGCATAAAGTTGTTCATCTTGACCTTTATTCTGTTTTTTTTCAGCTATAGCTTTTTTAGGAGGGTTTTTTGGATTCTGAATTTTCTGATTTGTATCGATTGGCATACTCGGTGTTGATTCAGGTAGGATATTTTCTTGTGTTGGAGCAATAAATTTCTCGGTATTTTGCTTTTCGTTTAAGTTAGGATCTGAGGTTTTGTTTCTAACAAAATAAAATATGGTGAACAGCAATACCAAAGTGGTAATAGCTATTAAATATAGTTTTGTTTTCGATGGAGAACTCTTTACTGAATAGGACTTATTTTCAATTTGCATAAGTCTTTCTTTGAGTTGTAGATTTTGGACTGCTCTCAAATTTGTTGCTATAGCTGTGTATGCCTCTACTTCCGCTTTCAGATTAGCATCAACCTTGAGTTTTTCTTCAAAGAGAATTTTTTCTTCTCCTTGAAGTTCATTGGCAATATAGCGTTCTATCAATTCTGGTTCCATTGCATTAGATTTTTCTTGCTTGCTCAATTAGTTCTTTTAATTTTTTAAGCGTTCTTGACAAATTGACACTGATAGCATTTTCAGATTGGTAATTCATTTCATTTTTTATTTCTGCGATTGATTTCCCGTCTACATATCTAAGTATAAGCATCCTTCGACTTTGTTCCGGTAATTCAACTATTTTTTTACTTAATAGAACTTGATTTTCGTTTGGCTCGGACAAAAGCTCCATATCATAAGCGTACTTTAGGTTTTCATGTTCAGAAGCAAAAGAATCTATGGTTTCATGTCTGGAGTTATAGTGGTATGATTTTATAAGAATTCTAAAGCCTATTAAAAATAAAAAACTCTTTATAGTGCAGCTGAGAGTTTGGAGTTTGCCGGATTTGATTTGGTCATAAAAAGAAATCACTGCATCTTGCCATGCATCTACGATATCAGCTTCACTGCTTGTGTTAAATCTGTATTTTGCCTTTATTATAAAATCATTGCGATATAGACGATACAACTGATCAAATACTTCCATTTTTCCATTTTTCAAGGCTTGGAAGAGTTTCTGGTCTTCGGATAGTATATTTGTCTCTTGGTTCAATTGAAGGAAGTATATGCCTACAAAGGAACAAAATTATACGGTTATTCCATAATAATTGGGTTAAATATTTTGACTCCATGTTCGTTTTAATTTAAGCTAATATACGTTTTAGCTTCAAAATCTTAGCAATAATCAAGATAATGTTTGTATCTAAAGAAAAGTTGTTGGTTTTCGTTTAGGTTTACTATGTACAACAAGCTAAAAGAATTCAAAATCAGGATTTTGAAGTTTAAGTATGTTAATCATAATTTGTTGGATAAGCTTAATTGTGACAACAATTAACTGAGGATCTGTAAGAGAGGAATCATATTCTAAGCACCAGAAAGTACATGATACTACTTTTGCATAATTTGTTCAGGATTTAATTCATATTCCAATAGAATATTCTTTTTTTATTCAAAATAGCTTGATTGATATTTGATTTGAATGACTTATTTTTGCAGCAGACATTGTTTTTGTTTTTTGTACAAGGCCTAAATTAGGCTTTAAAAACAAGAATATTGTGTTTATTTTAGGCAGATGTGTTGTGTTGTACAATCTAATATCATAATTCTTATGAAATTGTTTCGAGTTTTTTTAGTCGTGTTTTGTGTCGGGACCTTGAGATCACAGAGTCTTTATTTTCCTCCGAATTCAGGAAACGAATGGGCTAAGACTCTGCCCCAAGAGTTGAATTGGTGCGAGTCAGAAATTGAAGATTTGTATCGTTATCTGGATTCACAAGAGACGGATGCATTTATTTTGCTCAAAGACGGCAAGATCGTATTGGAAAAATATTTCGGTACTTTTACAGAAGACAGTTTCCATGTTTGGAATTCTGCCGGTAAGACTTTGACAGCACTAACCTTAGGTATTGCACAGCAAGAAGGTAAACTCATGTTGGATTCTCCAAGCTCAACCTACCTTGGTAAGGGCTGGACTTCGTGCAGTCCTGATCAAGAAGATCGAATTAAACTT
>DEQQ01000048.1 GCA_002360455.1 Saprospiraceae bacterium UBA3362 | reverse complement strand
GCGTGGATTTCCCCACGTTCGGCTTCCCGATGATGCTCACAAAACCCGCCTTATGCGCCATGAGGCGAAGGTAGGGAATCGGAAGGGGAGGAGGAAATGAGAAAAAGTTGCCTCAAAGGTCGTAGCACAAGGATAGCGCCTCGGTTAGCTGAAGCATCCGCGTGATCCGCGTGCCATCAATTTGTGACCACTTTCGCTAGGCTTAGGATTAGTAGCACAGAGTATCCCAGAGGACACACAGAGTCTCCTTTAGACTTGCCTTCGTAACTTCAAGCTGACTGTGCTGGAAGAGATAGAGGTGAACTAAGCAGAGTTAGAGCCTTCAGGGCTAATCTGTGTATCAGTCCTCTATCTCTTTTCAGGGTGCGGTGCCAGTTAGAATCATAGGCATCCAGGCCTATTAAAGGTTTTAGCAGCACATCCTGTTCCAGTACAGACAAATAAACCTTAAAACCAAAGTTATGAAAACAGTCTGTACCGTTGGCATTGACATCTCATCGCAATGGCTGGATGTAGCGCTGGTAGTGGACCCTTCAGCCAAACCCTTGAGTCTGTTCCGGGTGAAGAACAGCCAGGAGGGAATTGAATCCATGTTTAAACGCCTGAAAAAGGAGGTGCCAGCGGGATCACCTCCCTGGTTTTGCATGGAACACACCGGCAACTACGGATTGCTTTTGTGTTGCCTGTTACAGGAAAAGGGTATGACCTATTCGGTAATACCGGCAAGAGAGATCCAACAATCCCTGGGCGTAACCCGAGGTAAAAGTGACCGGACGGATGCAGAGCGAATCGGCGTTTACGCCTTGATCCATCATCACAAGCTCCGGCCATTTGTGATCCCTCAAAAATCCATCCTTCAACTCAAAGAGCTGATCTCCTACCGCGCCTCGTTGGTGCAGCAACATACCCAGAATGTCAATAGCCTCAAGAGCCGCTCAAAGCTCAATATTGTGATCGACAATCACCTGGTTACCGAGGATCTGGAACAACACATTCAACGGCTGGAAAAGAGCATTAAGGCAGTAAACGAGGCCATTGAAAAAGTGATCGCCTCCGATCCGGAGCTCAAACAGAATTTTGATCTGATACAATCTGTCAAGGGAATAGGACTCATTGCTGCAACGATGATGCTCGTTATAACCCAGAACTTCACTCAGTTCGATGATGGTCGTAAGTTCGCCTGCTATGCCGGAACGGCGCCTTTTGAACACTCCTCCGGATTAACCAAGGGAAGGACCAGGGTACATCCCATGGCAAATAAGCAGATGAAAGCAATCTTGCTCAACGGAGCCAATAGCGCCATGATCTACGACCCTGAAATAAGGGTCTACTGCCAAAGGAAAAAGGCCGAGGGCAAACACCACAAAGTCATCGCAAACGCCGTAGCCTGCAAACTGATCAATCGGGTCTTTGCAGTCATTAAAAGAAAAACCCCATTCGTCCTAACCTACGAGAAAAAAATCAATCAAAACGTTGCGTAAGTCTTAGAATACACAGAGATTGAACTCTGCGAGACTCTGCGTTACCTCCGCGCGACTCTGCGTAACTTAATCATACGAAGAAGGCCGTCGGATCAAACATCGCACACATCTGCTTATCGAAGACATCCGCGTAAATTCGCAACATTCGCAGTATCCGCGTGCTATTGGTGTTTGACATACTAACTCGGAGCGTAAGCCGAATCCTCTAGCAATCAACTTTTTGCAAATTGATAAAAGAGTTGGATTGAGCGAATATTTCCGTACCTTTGCAGTCCTCAAACAGTGCGGGGTGGAGCAGTTGGTAGCTCGTTGGGCTCATAACCCAAAGGTCATCGGTTCGAGTCCGGTCCCCGCTACCGAGGAGAAGGTCACAGAAATGTGGCCTTTCTTTTTTTCATGGGTACAACATAGGTACAACAAATCTCCTTTACATCTCAAATTCGTCATTAAAATTTGTATCTTGGTAAGTAGTAATCCTGGCAAATATTTAACAAGGTTCTACCAATATTAAATGGCTCATTCTTCCCCAATTTTAAATGATGATTTTGAAGTCATTTCTTCTCCTTCTGAGAATCATTTCTCTTATATTAAGAATTGGCTATCTGAAGAGTATAAGGCAACCCGTAATGGCTTTTATTGCAACATTGAAATCATCAAAGATTCGTTTGCCAAGAACACAGTTCTTGTTCTTTCGTATGAAGGAAAAGGAATAGGATTCGTCACTTGGCAAGAATCTTTTGAATTCTCTGCAACCATTCAGATTTTAGAAATTCATCCAAAGTTTCGACGAAAAAAGCTGGGGACAATGCTTTTACAAAAGCTTTTAGAGTTCTTTCCTGAAAAGGGAATTTATGCAGTTAGTTTAAATTGCATTTCTAAAGTTTCAATTTCTTTTTGTAAGAATCTTGGATTTATAAAAATCCCTTCCGTAATCGAACCAGAAAACGATCAGGAAGAGAGCTCGAAAATGTATAAGGTGTTGATTGAACATGCGCCCATCCTAACAAATGAGAGTTCAAGTAACTCAGAAATCCTTGAAATGACAAAAGATGATGTTGTGTATAAATGGGAAATTCAGTTCGAACCAAAATCCAGAAAGTTGAAACTTCCTATTATTTATCCAACAAATCGATATTGTAATTTAGTTTGGAAGAAAGAGAATAGAATAATTCAATCAGAAAACATACAGTACTTTAAACCTGACGTCTACTTCTATACTTTCGCGATTATTCTTGAATTGCCCTTATTATAATTACATGATTCCAGTAAAAATAACCTATACAAATATTGAGGTTAAGGGAAAGATTGAGACGATTGATTTGTTATATGAGCGAATTAAACTAAGGTGTGATATTCCCTCTCAAAATTTAACAATTATTGAGTCGTTTAAATTTTCAAATAGATGGCAAAGACACTTACTAAAAGTTGGTGATCAAGTAATTTTCCATGCTGTACTGAAGACTATGCATGACATGACTGTGAGTATTGAGACGGGCGAATTAGACGAGTATAATGAGCTTCCCATAGAACTTACTGACACAAAAGATATCCATGAGGTTATCAGGCCAAGTAAAATTGCCAAAATGATTCTGTGACATCCCGTTAAGGATCATAAAAAATGCCGTACAAAAATTTGTACGACATCGCTTTTCACTTCTGACCCATTAAGTGATATTATTATTCTGATTTGACCTCAATATTGTAAGTGATATCGCCTCCAAGCCTTGTAACTTCATCGAAAGTTGCTTGAGCATCCTCGCTTTGATTTGCGCGTAGAAAAAGTTGTTGCGTGCGTTTAAAATCTTTTCCGTCTTGAAATGCATGAAAGGTAACATAGAAATTCCCATCACCACCTTGATTTTGAATTGTTCCATACACTGTCAATCTTTGTTTGAATAAGTCT
>DEQQ01000041.1 GCA_002360455.1 Saprospiraceae bacterium UBA3362 | reverse complement strand
GACTCTATTTACGTTATGGTTAAAAGTTTTGGTCTAAGAACATACAGTTTTGGGCAAAACCTGTGCCAAAGGTAGTAATAAATTTATTATATATAAGTTTTTATATGTATTAATATTTGAAAATAAGTAAATAATACATAAACCAATGATTGCATGGAATAATTAGCTATTAATTAGTACAAAGAAGCTCAAAATATTAAAATTCTGTTCCAGCTTCCTTTTTAAAAATATCTTTTTAAAGATTTTGAAATGAACTAAAGAAAAAATTGGCTTAACTTAATTTTTAATTTATTTTAGTTTAAATTGATATGGAAAAATACCCTTGTAATTTTCATATACGCCATGCAGTAAAACTGAATCGTCAGCCGATTCTAATTCCTTGATAAAGTCATCAACATTGTTAATTTTATGACCATTGATTTTTGTTATGATAAAACTTGGAGACATGTTGGTTTTAGAAATAATGCTATTTTGGTAGATACTCAAGACTTTTATTCCTTCTTGTTTGATCATTTTTCTCTCTGCTTCAGTCAAATTTCTTAATTCAAATCCTAAGTCCGTTAGTATTTTGTCTTTTCTTGTAGTAATAAGATCCAAAGTATTGGCTTGATTCCGCAATGTTGCAACAGTAGATTGGACTTCACCATTTCGAGAATACTGAATTTGAATCTGATCTCCAGGTTTAAATCCTGCAACAATTTCTTGTAATTCGGGGACAGTTTTTACGTTTCTATTATTTATTTTTAAAATGACATCATCAATTTTTAGCCCGGAAGCATCTGCCGCACCCTCAGGCGTAATGGAGCTAACTTGAACGCCCTCTACTTTGGATAACTTTAGTTGTTTAGCGGATTCGTTTGTTACATTTTGAATCATTATGCCTAGCAGTCCTCGTTGCACAGCTCCGTACTCTTGGATATCTGAGATCACCTTCCTCACCAAATTGCTTGGTATAGAAAAGGAGTAACCCTCATATCTTCCCGATGTGCTCATAATAGCCGTATTGATCCCTACAAGTTCTCCCATACTATTGACCAATGCGCCTCCGCTGTTGCCGGGATTAACAGCTGCGTCGGTTTGGATAAAAGATTCAATGGAATATTGTCTAGAATTTAGAATTTGAATATTTCTTGCTTTGGCTGAGACAATTCCTGCTGTTACTGTAGATTGGAGTCTAAAGGGATTTCCAACGGCCAAAACCCATTCTCCTACAAGCAAAGAATCTGAGTTGCCAAAGACAACAAAAGGCAGATTTTCTTCTTCAATCTTTAATAGGGCCAAATCGGTTCCGGGGTCTGTACCCAAAAGTTTGGCTTTGTATTCTCTTTGGTCATTAAGTAAAACGCTTATACTTTCAGCTTCTTCTATTACATGATAATTGGTTACTATCATCCCATTGTTTGATATAATGACTCCTGAGCCGGAGCCTGATTTTTGGAAGGGTTCTAAAAAATGATCTGTTTCTTTATTTCTTGATGTTTCAATATAAACTACCGCCGGAGTGCTGAGCTGAGCTGCTGTGACGAAATTGTTAGGATAAGCAGAAAGCAATTTTGAATTGAATCTGTCGCTCATCAAAAATTTATTCAGTAATCCATCTTGCGCAGTATTTGAGCTCAACGGAGAACTGTTGGTTTGGTGAGAGTTGTCCAATTTATGCAGACCAAAATAAACAAGACCTGCAGTTAATGCCGAGACAATAATTTGAATTCCGAGATTTGATTTCATTCCCATGGTTTGTTTTTGGAAAATGATCATTAAAATTATGATTTTTCTAATTTTAATGGTTAATAAACGATAAATTTCAACTTATTCATATCAAAAATAGTGCCTAATTAATAGGATTCTATCCTAAATAAATATTTTTTAAAAGGATATTAATAAACAGATCTGTGATTCTTTATCTTTGATTTCAAATTAGCTAAAAAGTGAATTTAATCCCTTTTGAAAAGCTGGAAGCCAGCGGAAATGATTTCATTTTATTTGATTGTATGGAATTTGAGATTGTGGATCTCCATGATCAAAAATTGATGGAACGTTTATGCGATCGCCGATTTGGGATAGGTGCAGACGGCGTATTAGCTGTTTATCCTCATCCTTCTTTTGATTTTGAAATGAAATACCTTAATTCCGATGGTCGATTTTCCAGTTTTTGTGGGAATGGCAGCAGGGCAATATCCTTGTATTGTGCCGAAAAATTGGGAAAAACGGAACTGAATTTTGTAGCTCGAGATGGAGCTCATTTGTCCGTAATTGAAAATGATTTAGTGTCCGTTCGAATGAAAAATTTATCGGACTTTCAAGATCATCCATTGGGTTTTTTTGTTGACACCGGATCTCCTCATTTAATTCAAGAAGTAGACCATCCTGAGTCCTGCAATGTTGTGTTGGAAGGAAGACAATTGCGTCAAAAATTTAGTCAAGAAGGGACTAATGTCAATTTTATTCAACTCAATGAAGAAGGTTTATTCATTAGAACTTACGAGCGAGGAGTGGAAGACGAAACCCTGGCTTGTGGTACAGGGATAACGGCAGCTGCTTACTATTTTGCTATTCGGAATCATAAGCATGGAGAGGTCAATGTAAAAGTAAAAAGTAGGGGAGGAGACTTGACGGTTTCGATGATAATGGACGGGAGAAGTGCTCAGCAGGTAATATTAAAGGGCCCTGCCCATCGTGTATTTTCAGGTTTTATAGATGTTGAAAAATTGAAAATATAAACAGAAAAATTATTTTTTCTTGTAGTGTTCTTGATACTTACTCCAAGGAGTGTTTTTATAAAAATTTCCACCCCAATAATTGGTAATCATTTCGAATGAATCAGCATCCTGATAACCGGGAATGGGTTGAACAATATTGAGATCCTCATCTATAAAAACAATTGTCGGATAAAATAATTGACCATTGGCAATTTCCACGGCAAGTTCATGATAGCCTCTGCTTCCTTTTGGTATAAATTTGTATATTCTATCTTTGAAAAAAATGTTATCTCTATCCTCTGCATTGAATTTGACCACGTAAAAATTTTGGTTGAGATATTTTATGACCTCAGGATCTTTAAAGGTTGAGTAATCCATTTTTTTGCACATTGTACACCACTCAGTATAAAGATCGACCAACATTTTCTTTTTGGTTATCTTCATGAGCTCCTGTGCCTGTTCCCAAGTAAGCCAGTTAATTTGCTCATTTTGCCCAAAGGCATTGTAACCGGAGGAACAAATACTAAAGGAAATCCAAAAAGCTAAAAATTTAAAATTTTTCTTCATGCCGAATTCTTACTGCAAAAGAACGATAAAAAGACGTAGTATTCAACTGTTTGAGCCGTTCATTGTATTAATTTAAAACAATTTTAACCAAAGTCTCGCTATTTTCTTTTCAAAACACATATTAGATCTTTAGCTAATGTATATTTTTCTTTTAGAACACCAGTACAGACCGGAGCTTTGAGGCCATTTTGCAAGGATTTGGAGTTTGTTATTATTCGAGCTTCATCCCAGAGTCCAAGATCAAGAAACAGCTGAATAGTTTTTGATCCACCTTCTACTAAGAGAATTCCGATTTTTAGCTTGAGTAAGTCAGAAATTTTTTTCTGAAATTCGCTTGAGTTGTTCGAGTTGATGACAGTCCATTTTTCCTTTGTATTGAATGCAGGATCAGAGCTTAAAACAAAAACTTGAGGAGATTTACCGGCATAAAACCTATTGTTGAGCATGGGCTGATCAATTTCATAAGTTGTACGCCCGATGAGAATACCATCTGCCTCAGAGCGCCATTTATGAGCAAGAATAGCCGTTTCAGATTGGCTGATGGCGGTCCTTTCTCCCAACCTTGAGATGAATCCGTCCGAACTTTGAGCCCATTTCAAAATAATATATGGTCTGTATTCTTTACTATTGGTTGTAAAGGCACTAATAAGATCAAGAGATTCTTTTTCAAGCAAAGGCCCCACTACTTCTATCCCTGCTTTTCGTAGATATTCTGCTCCTTTGCCTGAAACCAAAGGATGAGGATCATAACATCCAAATACTACTTTAGGTATTCCACGATCTATGATTTCATTCACACAGGGCGGTGTTTTGCCGTAATGACAACAGGGTTCCAAACTTACATACAAAGTAGAACGAGTCAGTAGATCGGGCTGGAACTCAAGAGCATTTTTAATAGCTTGAATTTCTGCGTGGGGTCCGCCATAAGATTTATGATAACCTGTAGATAGGATTTGGTCATCTACTTTAATCAAGGCCCCTACAGGAGGATTGGGCGAGACAGTGCCAATTCCTCTTTTTGCAATAGAATGGCATTGTTGCATAAAAAATTGATCTGTTGGTGTGAACAAATTGATTAGATTTACGTCTCGGTTCAATTAAGGTCACAAAGTATAAATTTTCTCATTGTGAACAAAACTCAAGCTTGATGAAGAAACTGCTTACTGAATTTATCGGCACCTTTTTTTTGGTCCTTACCCTCACTCTTTGTTTAATGTCAAAAACCGCCATGACTCCATTGGCCGTTGGAGCCATGTATATGGTCATGATTTTTGCCGGAGGGCATATTTCCGGTGGACATTTTAATCCGGCTGTCACCATAGCTGTATTTCTAAGGGGAAAGTGTTCGGTGTCAGATGTTCCATCTTATATTTTGACCCAATTTTTGGCTGCAGGTGTAGCCGGTTTGGTGAGTTCTACCTTCTTGATGAATGTAGGAACCCCCATTGAAATCGGATCGAAAGTACCGCAATGCATGGTAGGAGAATTGCTGGGGACCTTTGCATTGGTGTTTGTTGTACTGAATGTCGCCACCGCCAAGGATACTATGGGCAATTCCTTTTATGGCTTGGCCATTGGACTGTGTTGGACAGCGGGTTCTTTTGCAATGAATTCAATTTCCGGCGGATTATTTAATCCCGCTGCCGCTTTGGGAAATAGTGTGGCAGGACTCAATCATTTTAGTGATATTTGGATTTATATCATTGGCCAGATCATTGGAGCAGCAGCTGCGGCCTATGTATTTTTATATATCAACGGAAAGGATTAATTTTGTAAGACATAAACTTTAAAATATGGCTCGAATTGTAATTCTTTTAGCTTGGTTGACTTTGATGATCTCTTGTAAAGCAAAGGAAGCTGAAAAAACTTCCATTCCTACAAATGCACCTGAAACC
>DEQQ01000055.1 GCA_002360455.1 Saprospiraceae bacterium UBA3362 | reverse complement strand
CCGAGGCCATTCCTGTAAAATTTGGTCCATAGGACTGAGCAGGGCAACCGGTATATGGAGGAGGGCAGGTTAAGATTGGAGGTTGATTACAGCAAGTATTAGGAACTGTTACAGTAAAACTATGCTGAGCCGCATTACCACAACCGTCTGTAGCTGTATAGGTCACGATAGTTGTCCCGACATTAAATGTGGCGCCGGGTTGATGAGTAGAACTAAGATTGACTTGACCGCAATTATCTGTTGCTGTCGGAGGAACCCAATTGTAAATTGCCTGACAATTTTGATTAGGTTGTATTGTAACATTGCTTGGACAAGAAGTAAAGACAGGTGGAGTCTGGTCTATTAGTTTGATCGTTTGGATGCAGCTTGAGCTTAGGTTGGTACGATTTGGATCGGTAGCTTTCCAAGTACGTTCTATTTCGATTGCTCCTTGACATGGACCTGTTGAGATGATTCTATCCGAATAAGTGATTGTTGGAATGCCGCATTGAGGAGCACCCGGGGAAGCTGTTGCAGTCCCTGTTGTTGCCGGATTGGTTGAGCTTGAAGGGCAGCCCGTGTAATTGGCAGGACAGTTGATGACCGGAGCTGTGTTGCAACAAGGCAAAACCGTTATGGTAAAGCTGCAAGTTGCTGTATTTCCACAAGCATCGGTAGCACGCAAAGTCACTGTTGTGATCCCCTCCAAATAGGTACCTGGATTTGAATGTGAAGAATAAAGAGTAGGAGTACCACAATTGTCCGTTAAGATAGGATCTGTCCAAGATACAGATGCAATGCAACTGCTTGGATCGGCTGTAACCGTAATGTTCTGAGGGCAGTTGGTAATGCTAGGTCTTTGGATGTCAGAAAGCACTATAGTCTGATCACAGGTAGAAAACAAAGTGGAATTGTTTGGATCAGTGGCCTTCCATTTTCTTGTGATCTGAATGGCGCCATTGCATGGTCCTGTAGATACTATTTGATCGGAATAAGTTATGGTTGGCGTACCGCACTGGGGAGCTCCGGGGCTTGCTGTAGCCATTCCGGTTACAGAAGGATCAATGGAGGTTCCCGGACAAGATCTATAGCTAACAGGACAACTAATGACCGGAGGCACATTACAGCATGCCGAAACTGTTACCGTAAAAGAACAAGATGATGTATTACCACATCTATCGGTTGCTGTGATTACCACTGTACTTGTTCCTTCATTGAAAAGTGAACCATTGGCATGAGATGAGCTCAAACTTGCTCCGGTACAATTGTCTGAGAGGGATGGATTTGTCCAGCTCACATTGGCTTGACAATTGCTTGTAGGTGCAACAGTAATATTAGGCGGACAGTTGCTCAATATTGGAGCTTGTTCGTCTTTCAGTGTGATTTTTTGTCTACAGGTTGCCTTCAAGGTTGAGTCGTTGGGATCTCTTGCAGTCCAATATCTATAAAAGGATAGTGCGCCATTGCATGGTCCGCTAGAAAGACTTGAATCTCTATAGGTTAATATAGGAGTACCGCAAGTTGGACTGCCCGGAAATGTAATTGGTGTACCGGTCTTTTTTGGTAAGATGGTATCGCCCGGACATCCGTTGTAGTCTGGAGGACATGAAATCGTAGGAGGCAAAGAGCAGCAGTTTCCTGTGATGGTTATATTGAACGCACAGGTGGAACTGTTGCCGCAAAGATCTTCGGCTGTATAGGTCACTCGAGTTACCCCTATAGGAAAATTGTCACCACTGATGTGAGAGACCGTTAGGAATAATTTTCCGCAATTGTCTGTTACAGTAGGTGGATTCCAAAACACAGTAGCAAAACAATTGATATTGGCTGCCATGGTTATATCTTTTGGACAGTTGGTAATCACCGGAGCAGTATTATCTGCCAGTTTGATGATTTGAAAACAGGAGGAGGTCAAACTTGGATCCTGTGGATCTGTGGCCGTCCATGTTCTTTTGATCTCAATTGCATTTGTACAAGGACCCTGAGATAGGATTTGATCTTGGTGAGTAACCACCGGTTGATTACAGCCGAGGCCTCCTGGAGATGCTGTTGCTGTGCCCGTATTGTTGGGAGAGGTAGAAACGCCCGGACAGGCGTTGAAATTGGGAGGGCAGTTTATTATTGGGGGGAAAATACAGGATTGTCTTGGTTTTTGGAAAGCGTACTTAAATTTCCAGAATTTGAACTGGGCTTGTGTTTCTTGAGCGGATCCCACAAGGATAAAAGCCAAAATGAGATGAGCTAAAAACAGTCTAGAATTTTGTTTTTTCATAAAAAATTGATTTGAACCTATTTTGATTGAACACACCCGGATAGTTCGAAATCGCATTTTGGACGCAAATCAAGTCTTAGGTCATTCTGCACTCCAATCGAATTTCTCTTCTCTATCTATGCAGGAAAAGCGAAAATGTGAATGAGATTTTTGAAAAAAAATGAAAAAATTGAGGATTTAATTATTTTTATTAATATATAATCACCTGATTATAATTATGATAGATTAAAAAATACCTATAGTAAGAATTTTAAAAAAATGACTGTGAACTTAAGGCTTAGCTTGAAAAGTGGATGGTTGGAAGGGAAAATTTTAATGTAATTTAAGATAAATTTAATTCGATCGCATTTGCATTTCAAAATCGGGATTAGGTATTGAGACGAGAAATATGGAAGGAAGAGGTTGGAATTGAAATGGATGGACAACCTATTGGAATCAACATGGAAATTTGTGAAAGCGAGGGGAAGAGAGTGGCCTAAAATAGTTAATGTGAAAATATGGAGTATGCAAACCTAGACCTGATTGCAGTGGAGGTGCGAAGCACCGCAACGTAAAGCAGGACTCAAGCTAAAAGCAAAGAATTGAACTCTGCTTCTCCTATTTTTTTTGTTGATCCGGATTGATTTTTAAGGCTAGATAATGAAGACCGGGAAAGCTGTCGGTTCTGGAATACTGGGTAAAGATGAGAGAATAGTTTCCTTGAATTGGGAAATGAGCTTGAGTTTGTAACGGGATGATGCATTTGCAAATTCTCCCACTGCACTGACCGTTGGAGCGACCGTGCTTGTCCAAAATATCCAATGAGACGGGTTGTGTAAACTCGGTTTTGTCGGGGTAAATAGTGTGGCACAGGACATATACATTAGAATAGGGAACATTTTGATCATGGCCAAGTTCAAGTTCCAAATTGTAAGCGGTCTGGGTGTCTTGAATGGTCCACTCGAACTGGAGAGAATCCTGATAAGTCCACACTTGATTTGGGATATCGAATTGTTTTTTGTAGACAATGGTTTGATGGCAAGATACGAGCATCAATAATAGACCAAAAGCATAGAATAATGGCTTTACTGTCTGCATTGTCATTAGTTAAAAAATTCTTTCATTCGATCAAAGAACCCTTTTTCTTCGGTACCCGGATTGGGTTTGAAGTTTTGCATATTTCTGATTTTTTCCAGCAAGTTTTTTTCTTCGCTAGTCAATTGTTTTGGAGTCCAAATATGGACGTGTACTAGCTGATCTCCTTTTTCGTATGATTGCACTGAAGGCATCCCTAAGCTTCTGAGGCGAAAAACTTTTCCGCTTTGTGTACCCGACGGGATTTTAATTTTTACAGAAGAATTGAGAGTGGGAACTTCGGCCTGCAACCCTAAGGCTGCATCTGCAAAATTGATATAAAGATCATAATGGATGTTCATGCCGTCTCTAGTAAAATGCTGATGCGGCTTTTGTTCGATATTGATAATGAGATCTCCTGCCGGACCTCCGCTCGGGCCTGCATTGCCTTTGCCTCTCATGGACAGCTGCATGTTGTCTTCCACTCCTGCAGGAATTTGTATCTCTAAAGTTTCTTCTCCAGGTTCTAGACCGGAGCCACGACAACTTGAGCAATTATTAGCCACCTGTTGTCCAGTACCATTGCACCGTGGGCAAACCGTTGTAGTTTGCATTTGGCCTAAAAATGTGTTTTTGATTTGACGAACATATCCTGAGCCGTTGCAGCCGCTGCAGGTAGATATTGACTTTGAATCTTTGGCACCTGAGCCATTGCATGAATTGCAAGTCAACTGTTTTTTGACTTTAATTTTTTTGGTAACTCCTGTAGCTATTTCTTCTAAAGTCATAGAAACCTTAATGCGAAGGTTGTTGCCCTGCTGGCCTGTTCTCGCGCCGGAACGGCTACCGGATCGGCCAAAAAATGCTTCGAAAGGGCTGCCGGCATCTCCAAAAATATCGCCGAAGTTTGCAAAAATATCATCCATATTCATGCTTGCGCCTCCACGACCTCCAAATCCCTGATTGGGGTCAACGCCTGCATGACCATATCTATCGTATCTTGCTTTTTTATCTGCGTCACTCAGAACTTCATAAGCCTCTGCTGCTTCTTTGAATTTGTCTTCTGCTGCTTTATCTCCCGGGTTTCTGTCAGGATGATATTGCATTGCTACTTTTCTGTAAGCTTTTTTTATAGTATCTGCATCTGCAGATTTGGCTACACCAAGAATATCGTAATAGTCTCTTTTTGACATAATATGAATAGTGTTATTTTGCCACCACTACTTTGGCAAATCGAATAATTTTATCGTGAATAAAGTACCCTTTTTCTAATGTGTCGAAAACCTTACCTTTCATAGATTCTTCCGGAGAAGGGAACTCGGTGATAGCTTCATGAAGGGCAGAGTCAAAAGCCTTGCCCGTAGTGTCCATGGGTTCCAATCCTCGAGATTTAAGAACGGCAATAAGTTTTTGATAAACGAGTTTCATTCCTTCCGGAAAAATCTCAGGATTATTTTGTTCAAGAGATAATTTTTCAGCACGTTCAAAGTCATCTACTACTGACAATAAGTCTTGAATTAAATCTTGTGAGGCCGTTTTGACAAGGTCAATTCTCTCTTTAGCAGTTCGACGTTTGAAGTTATCGAATTCTGCATACAGTCTCAAAAATTTATCTTTTTGTTCTTGCAATTCACCGGATAGAGCCATGGCAGAGTCGTTCTGGGAAGATTGATCTTGAACAAGTTGTTGCTCTTCTTGGGAATTTTCTGTTTGAAAATCTTGTGGATCTTGAGAATTCATGATTTTGATAGATTGAACAAAGGTATTTCCTCAATAGTCTTGCCAAAGCTAAAAAGCGGACAAAATGACAAATCGAGAAATATTCAAGGTTGAATAAAGCAGTTAGGATAAAAAGACTACTAATGATCTGAAGAGACTTTGCTATTAGAGCAAAAAAAAAGCCTTGAATCCAAAGATCAAGGCTTATTGAAAAAAAATGGCGGCTACCTACTCTCCCGGATTTAGTCCAGTACCATCGGCGCAATAGAGCTTAACTTCTCTGTTCGGAATGGGAAGAGGTGGGACCTCTACGCTATAACCACCTAAAAGTTTTTACTGCTACGCAGTATATAATTTTTAGATTAGATTGACTTCATCAAGTCAAAATAAAAAAAAGGTTGGAGAGAAAATGATGCGGAGAAAAAAAATAAAAAAAGGAAGCTTAGGGGTAATTAGTACTACTCAGCTGAACGTATTACTACGCTTACACCTGTAGCCTATCAACGTAGTCGTCTTCTACGACCCCAGTAACACTCATCTTAAGGATAGCTTCGCGCTTAGATGCTTTCAGCGCTTATCTAGTCCGTACATAGCTACTCTGCGCTGCACCTGGCGGCACAACAGATACACTAGAGGTACGTCCGACTCGGTCCTCTCGTACTAGAGTCAGCTCCCTTCAATGTTACAACGCCCACCACAGATAGAGACCGAACTGTCTTGCGACGTTCTGAACCCAGTTCACGTGCCACTTTAATCGGCGAACAGCCGAACCCTTGGGACCTTCTCCAGCCCCAGGATGTGACGAACCGACATCGAGGTGCCAAACCTCCCCGTCGATATGAGCTCTTGGGGGAGATCAGCCTGTTATCCCCGGCGTACCTTTTATCCTTTGAGCGATGGCCCTTCCATGCGGAACCACCGGATCACTTTA
>DEQQ01000091.1 GCA_002360455.1 Saprospiraceae bacterium UBA3362 | reverse complement strand
CATTGGCCCCGAAGGTGATTTTAGCCGGGAAGAGATTATGTTTTCTATGAGTCAGGGATTTTTATTGTCAGATCTTGGTCCCCAACGACTAAGAACAGAAACAGCAGGTTTGGTAGCTACCAGCATCATTCAAGAATTTAACTTCACTCATTCATGATCAGAATATTCATCTTTGTTTTTCTAAGCATTCTAAGTTTCTCTTTTGATAGGCCGGCTCAAATGAAGTTGGCATTGCTCAAATACGGTGGAGGGGGCGACTGGTATGCCAATCCAAGTTCTCTGACTAATTTAACAAGATTCTGCAATAAAGAATTGCAGACCAACTTAGATCAAAGTTATGCCACTGTAGAGGTTGGAAGTGCAGAACTATTCAATTATCCTTTTATTCATATGACAGGACATGGCAACGTAGTGTTTACTGATCTTGAGGCGCAAAATCTTAGAAATTATTTAATGTCCGGAGGTTTTTTGCATATAGATGATAATTATGGCATGGATCCCTTTGTTAGACCAAGTATGAAAAAAGTGTTTCCGGAATTGGATTTCATAGAACTTCCTTTTCAACATCCTGTATATCAAAGCCAATTTAAATTTCCAAATGGACTTCCAAAAATTCATAAACACGACAATAAAAATCCCCAAGGCTTTGGATTAATATGGAAAGGCCGTCTGGTTTGTTTTTATTCCTATGAATGTGATCTAAGTGACGGCTGGGAAGACAGAGAAGTTCACAAAGATCCCGAAGAAATAAGAATTCAAGCTCTGCGCATGGGTGCCAATTTGGTAAAATATGCATTTACAAATTAGGCCAATCTTAACTGCATAAGATTTCCCTTAATGTTTTTGCTATTGACAATATTTGAGTAATGCAACAATAGTCGGTTTTTTATTTTCATTGCCAACTTCTTTAGCTTACTCTTCCTAAATAAACTTTATGCTTACATTGCATCTAAGTTGATGTTGATGTATCTTTGAACTTTAATCCAAGTTATGGTTCATTATTCACTTTTTAGTACAACAGAAGAAAGATTTATATCGTATGCCAAGATTGATACTCAAGCAGATCCCTTGAGTAACACATCTCCATCTTCGGAAAAACAAAAAAATCTCTCCAAATTATTGTTTCAGCAATTTACTGAATCAGGTTTTGAATGTGAACTTACAGAGCATGGTTATGTCTATGCTTTTCTAAAATCTAATAGCTCGAAAAATAATATTCCTGCCCTTTGCTTTTGTGCTCACATAGACACTGCTCCGGATTGCAGCGGAACGAATGTGAAGCCTATTGTCCATAGAAATTATCAACTAAACGATATCGTTCTTCCTGATGACGCTTCCATTGTTATCAGCCCAAAAGAATTTGCAGCTTTGCAAAACAAAAAGGGTCATGACATTATTACGGCATCAGGTCTGACCTTGTTAGGATCTGATGATAAATCAGGGGTGACTGCAATCCTAGAAGCTGCACTGTTTATGAAACAACATTCTGAAATTTTACATGGCGATCTGTGTTTTCTCCTTACTACGGATGAAGAAATTGGTCATGGTGTAGATCATGTAGATGTCAAAAAAATTGGAGCCCAATATGCTTACACTATGGACAGTGGTGATATAGGCAGTTATGAAGATGAAACATTCTCTGCAGATGGTTGTACGGTGACCATTCAAGGAGTTTCTACGCATCCCGGATATGCAAAAGGAAAAATGGAAAATGCAATAAAAATTGCTTCAGAAATTATTGCATTATTGCCCAAAGATGTCTTATCTCCCGAATCTACATCGGGCTCTCAAGGATTTGTTCACCCTACTCGACTCAATGCTGTTCTTGAGTCTGCGACTATTGATTTTATAATAAGAGATTTTGACACAATAAAATTGAAAGATCATCTTGAACTTATTCGATCTTGTTGTGAAAAGGTAATAAAGAATTATCCCCATTCAAGCTACAGTATAAAAAATTATGAGCAATACCGAAATATGAAAGAAGTGATTCAGCATCATCCCAAGGTTGTTCAATATCTGGTAGAGGGAATGAAGGAAATGGGCATTGAACCAATGCATGATAAAATCCGAGGAGGAACCGATGGATCAAGGTTATCCTTTATGGGATTGCCTTGCCCAAATATTTTTGCCGGAGAACAGGCCATACATTCCAAAAAAGAATGGGTATCTGTTCAAGACATGCAGAAAGCCGCAGAGCTCATCGTCAGAATTTGTCAAATTTGGGAAAGAAATTCTAATTAATCTATGCTTCCTGTTTTTCCATTACCCGTTGTTGTTTTTCCGTCTGAAGAAATCAGGCTGCATATCTATGAAGAAAGATATAAACAAATGATAGCGGATTGTGATAAAAAAAATATTCCATTTGTCATCTTACCTTTCATCCATAATCAAGTTCAAGACAGAGGATCTCTTATGATTCTTACAGAGATTAGAAAAAAATATGAAGATGGAAGAATGGATATCATTGCAACTTGCAGTCAATGTTGTCAATTAAAAAAATTCTATTTGGAATTTCCCAAAAAACTTTACTCCGGAGTTGAAATAGAATTGAATGAAGAATTTTCTGAATCTGATAATGCTTCACAATACCAAGAACTTAAAACGGCTTTTCAGGAATTATGCAGTCTCAATTCAGTTCAACCTTATCACGCTGTAGTCTGGGATCAATTTGTATCCTATAAAATAGCTCATTATGTGGGATTTAATCTTGAAGAAGAATATGCGTTATTTTGTATTGATGAAGAAAGCAAGAGAATAGAAAAGCTCATAGACCAAATTCACCATCTTATACAGCAAACGAAGCAGAGACAAGATTGGATCCAAAGACTGAATATGAACGGCGAGTTTCGATTTTTTAATTAATCTAATATGTAAAACAAACATGAATTCACATCTTATTGCCCCTTCTGTTTTAGCCAGCAATTTCCTAGCTTTGGAAACAGAAATAAAAATGATTAATGAATCGCAAGCAGATTGGATTCATCTGGATATCATGGATGGAAGGTTTGTTCCTAATATCTCTTTTGGCCTTCCAGTTGTACAAGCAATATCCAAAGTTGCAAAAAAACTATTGGATGTGCACCTTATGATTGTTGAGCCGGAAAAATATCTCAGTGCGTTTCACCAAGCCGGAGCCGGAGCCATTTCTGTTCACATTGAAGCTTGTCCGCATTTGCACAGAACAATTCAAGAAATAAAACAACTTGGATGCAAAGCCGGAGTAGCCATCAATCCCCATACTGATGTCAGATTGTTATTTGATATTCTTGAAGACATAGACTTTGTGTGCATGATGTCTGTCAATCCGGGTTTTGGAGGGCAAAAATTTATTTACAGAACATTAGAAAAAATAAAAGTCCTAAAATCAGAAATTATAAGCCGAAACTGCAATGTGTTGATAGAAGTAGATGGAGGAGTAGGTTTGCAAAATATTGAAGTATTGCTTAGTACAGGGGCCGATATTTTGGTTGCAGGAAATTCTGTTTTTTCCTCCAAAGACCCAATGGCAGAAATTGCAAAAATGAAACAAGTCAGTGTCAATACTTTTGTGTAATGTTTTGCGTTTAATTCACTACTAATTTTATTTATCCATTGTCAAATAGAGTACTGTTTTTTTTTATTTTATGTAGCTTTCATCTTGCTGCTCAAAATCCCATTGATCTGCAATTCAAACTTATTGACTCTGAAACAAAATTCGGAATTGAACTTGCAACAATCTACATTCCTGAAAGCAAACACTATTGCGAAACCAACTCAAAAGGAGAGTGTACTCTGAGTTTTATTCCGCAAAAATGGAACAGTTTTAGCTTTCAGAGATTGGGTTATGAAAAAAAGCAAATTAAATTTACTTTAGAGGAGTTGTTGTCTAAATCACTGATTGAAATTGAATTGAAAGCAAAAATTGAAGAAGAGGTAATCATAAAAGAAAGCAAGGAAGACCAGTCTCAGGGAATACGAGAAAAAGCAGAACAATTTCAGTTGCTTCCCACCATTTCAGGAAATATCGAGAGCGTGCTGCCCAGCATTGCTTTGGGAGTGAGAGCCAGCGCCGGAGGCGAATTGTCCTCTCAATATTCTGTACGAGGAGGAAACTATGATGAGAACTTAGTTTTTGTAAATGACTTTGAAATCTTTAGACCTCAGTTGATCCGCAATGGTCAGCAAGAAGGACTGAGTTTCCCAAATTCAGATTTGATTCGAGACTTAATATTTTCGTCCGGAGCATTCGATTCTAAATATGGAGACAAAATGTCTTCTGTTCTGGATATTAAATACAAAATACCACAGCAATATAGAGGAAGTTTTCAATTAAGTGCACTTGGAGCGTCTGCTCATTTAGAAGGAGCGATGTCCGGAAAACGAAATCTCCAAATAAAAAAATTTAAATATTTAATTGGAGCGAGATATAAAACGAATCAATACCTTCTCAATTCATTAGATGTTCAAGGAGAATATTCTCCAAGTTTTATTGACATTCAATCTTATTTGAGTTACGATATTACTCCTTCTTTGCAGCTTGGATGGATTGGAAACTGGAATAAAAGTATTTTTAAATTTATTCCTGAGTCCTCCTCTGTTGGCAAAGGTTCTGTTTTTTTTACACTCAAACTCAACACCTATTATGAGGGAGAGGAGAAGGATTATTTTGACCAACAAATGACAGGTCTCAGCTTGAGTTATTATCCACAAAGAAAAATTAATCCCTTTTATTTTAAATTGTTAAGCAGCATCCACAGTGGATTTGAAGCGGAACAGTTTGACATTTTAGGATATTATAGATTGGTAGAGGTGGAAGCCGGTGACAAGCAGGATGATCCGGAAAAAGAGGTTAGACTTTGGGGAGAAGGTACGCAACATACATATACAAGAAATTATTTAAAATCAGCAATTGCTACACAGGATTTTAGATTTGGGATTGATCTTAATCAAGGCAATCGATGGAAACATTTTATCCAAGCAGGGCTCTCTTATCGCAATGAGCAATTTGATGATGCGATTAATGAATGGGAGCGCATAGATTCTGCCGGATTTTCATTGCCGCATGGCAGTGGACAGGTATTGCTGAATTATGTTTTAAAGAGTAAAAATCAAATTCAAAATCAGAAACTGGTTTTTTGGGCACAGGATGCAATGCAAACAAGCTTAAATTCCAAGCTAAAATTGAAATGGACTTGGGGATTCCGATCGCATTTCAGTACTCTCAATAATGAGTTTTACATCGGCCCGAGAACAAGAATAGAATTCATTCCATTGCAATCTTATCGAAATCAGATTTTTTACTTAAGTACAGGGATCTATAGTCAGATGCCTTTTTACCGAGAGATGAGAGATCTCAATGGCAATATTCATCCTGAGCAATTATCTCAAAAATCGTATCATATTGTTGCCGGAACAAAGATGGATTTCAAATGGCAAAAAGTAAGCAACGCAGTGTTCAGATGGATCTCAGAAGTGTATTACAAAAAAATATGGGATGGTGTAAGTTATGATTTGGATAATGTGCGTATTCGTTACTCCGGATTGAATGATATAAATGCATTTGTCATTGGATGGGACAATAGAGTTAATGGTGAATTTGTTAAAGGAGCAGAATCATGGGTTAATCTTTCTATATTGAGAAGCTTTGAGCAGATAGAAGGAATACAACATAAGCGGCACAGTTCTGACAGTTTGGTATCATACCAAACTGTGAACTATGTACCCCGACCAACGGACCAGTTGATTTCTTTGGGAATATTTTTCCAAGATTATTTGCATAGAAATGAGAATTTTAAAATGCACTTTAACACAACCATTGCCACCGGCCTACCCTATGGATTCAAGGGCGAAAACAGGGAATACAGAAACGAATACAGACATAAACCCTATCATAGAATAGATATAGGCTTCTCTTACAAGTTATGGTCCAAAGAGCTTCTGGAGCAAAAGCCAAAACATCTGCTAAGATTTGCCCAATCTTCCTGGTTGAGCTTGGAAGTTTATAACTTATTGAAAATCAAAAATGAAGCTTCTGTGTCATGGGTAAAATCGGTATACAACTATCAGTTTGCGATACCTAATTATTTAAGCTCAAGGCGGATTAACTTAAAATTTAGAATTGATTTCTAAAGAATAGTATTATATTTGCGCCCTCAAAATGTCCATAAAGTCGGTTTTTCCGAGTAAATGAACATTGGTCTAATTTAATTCATATTTAAAAAACTAACAAATGGCCGTAAAAATCAGATTACAGCGCAAAGGGCGCAAAAAAGCACCTTTCTATCACATTGTTATTGCAGATGCACGTTCACCTAGAGACGGTAGATTTATTGAAAAAGTAGGAATTTATAATCCAAAAGCAAAGCCTGCTATTATCGACCTTGACAGAGACAAAGCTTTCGATTGGTTGATGAAAGGAGCGCAACCTACAGACACCGTAAATGCTATCCTTAAATACAAAGGAGTTCTTTACAGAAAGCATCTACAAAGAGGAGTAAGCAAAGGCGCAATGACCCAAGAAAAAGCGAACGAAATGTATCAGAATTGGGTTAATAACAAAGAGTCTGCCATCCAAGCCGTTGTAGACAAGAGAAAAGCAGAAGTGGAAGCATTCCATAAAACTGTTATTGGAACAAAAAAAGCTCCAAAGGCTAAACCGGTAGCAGAAGAAACTGCACCAGTCGAAGAAAATACAACCACAGAAGAAAATTCTGCAGAATAATTAATATCTAATTTTATTATTTATAAATCATAAATATTTAAGATTATAAATTAAATAAAAATCATTTTTAAAAAATATTAGAGACCTAGTAAGATTTGATTTCTTACTAGGTCTCCTTCATTAAAAAAATTAAAATTATGCAATCACTTGATCAAGATTACAAAGAAAGACTACAGGGTGTAGCCGAATTAATTCAAGGTTCTGATGAATTGGCAGCTTATCTGGATGAAGAAAGTGCGGACCAGTACAAACTATTGCAAGATACTTATGAGCCCCTTATTGCAGAATTGTATCAAGAAGTTGCAGACCAGCATCCACTTCAAATTCTTTCGTTAGAAAAAGTCTTGATCAATCCATTTTTTGAAGGCTTGTATTTGCCAAAAATATTAGGATACAGTGTATTGCGTGCAGAATTGAATGAAGAGTTAAAGTCAGTAAGGCCATTGGATCACTTCAAAGACATTCTATACGCCATTTCCAGTTCGGCTAACTTTGATGTTATCAAACAAAGGATAGGACAAACGGTGCAGTTTGGTTTTGCTATTTCTTCGGAGATTTGGATCAGCAATTTATTGGATGGAGTAGAAAACAAAAAAGTAAAAGCCTTTTTACAATCCATGAGGTTGGACAAATTTAGAGACCTACAGGAACGCAAGCTGCTGATAGATCGATACAAAAAACAATTTGCGCACAGCAACTACTTCACAGCCAAGTTTCCTTCCTCTGTAAATGAGCTCAAGGTAGAAGCTGCTACTTTGAAGTCCTTTCTCTTAAATAGAATCAAACTTAATGCTCCGCATGACAGCTATCTGTCAGAATTAAACGCATTAATTTCAAATCAAGATTTCAAAAATGAAAATGAGTATTTAGAATTGCTATTTATCATTGCCAATTTTGTTCAATTGGGCGAAAAAGAAAACTCGACATTACAATCTACTCTTGCTGATTTGCGAAAAAGCCAATCCAATTTCAATCAACAATATTTCCAGTTTCTAAAGAAATACTCTAAAGATGCCCTTCCTTTCGGAGCAAAATCTGATCGTAAATTCTTTGAATACCTTGACAAATCCGGACAAGATGATCTTATCAAGTATTATAGATTGATGGAAACTATTCATGCCAAAGGATTTGTACATGACGATGTGTTGGATGCTGTAAATGCTTTCTATTCACAATACGAAGGAATGTCCATCAACAATGAATGTTTGCGATTGGCCATTTTAAGATCATTCCATCAAGTTATTGATAATCTTACAGAACCTGAGTACAACTCATTCTTTGAATTATACAAAACGCAGCTGGCTTACATCAATATATTTGGAAACTCTGCCTTCAACCAAGAAATGGAATTCATGAGCATGAATTATGTTCAAAAGTTATTGGCGTTCTACAAAGACAAACGAAGTAAAGAATATCAAGATGTGAAAAAATTTGTTAGTTCTCATTTTACAGAACTTGAATTTTTGACCGAAAAAGAAGTTGTTGATTTATTTAAAATTAAGAGAAAAAAGAAAGCTCAAGAATAACAAGATTGTTTTCTTTCTTTTGCAACAAATAGAAGAAAACATTGACAGATTTAACTCAATTGAATTACAAAAAGGTTTGTTTGATTTCATGCCTTTTGTAGAAAATAAAATATATTATAAATGTTTCAACCATTTTCTTTACTAAGAATCTCACTTTTTATTACCGGAATTAAGTTGATAGGTATTGGATTATTATTCTTGTCCGCCATCTCATGCAAATCAAAGCAACCGGAAGCTCCAATGAGAGCAGACATAGCTGAGGCCAGATTGAAGGAAGAAGATGTAAAAATCAGACAGTGCTTTCTCAAGGCAGATGGAAAAGATACAACCTATATTGTATTGTACATCAAAGGAGATACAGTAACAGGAACGATGGAATGGAATCCTTATGAATCGCATGGTGCGAGCGGAACTTTATCCGGAGTTAAGGATGCCAACGGAGAATTGAAATTGCTGTATGATTATGAAATCGAAGGCAATAGACAATATGAGGCCAAATTATTCAAACTGTATGGACAATATCTGATTGGCAAAGTAGGCCCATTAAAAGAGTCAGCTCGTGAAAATACTTTGGAATTGGAAGATGAGTCCAAGGCCGAATTTTTGGACAGTTTTAAGCTTGTACTTTGTGTAGAAAGATGAAGTAATTAAGATGGTGTTTCAATACAAACAATTTATTCCTGTTGTCGATCCTACCAGTTTTGTCCACCCTCAATCTGCAGTAACAGGATGTGTCATCATTGGAAAAAATGTTTATGTAGGTCCATTTGCAGCCCTTCGAGGAGACTTTGGTGAAATCATCATAGAAGATGGATGCAATGTACAAGAGCATTGCATGATTCATATGTTTCCGGGAATTTCTGTTCTTCTTGAAAAAGATGTCCATGTGGGTCACGGTGCAATTATTCATGGAGCCAAAATAGGAAGTAATACATTGATTGGTATGAACTCTGTGATTATGGATGATGTGGTCATAGGAAAAGAATGTATTATTGGTGCCATGTCTTTTATTCCGGAAGGCAGTATTATTCCTGATCGATCATTGGTCGTTGGCAATCCGGCTAAAGTCATCAAAACAGTTACTGACGAGATGTTGCAATGGAAAATCAAAGGCACTCTACTCTATCAACAATTGGCCAATGACTGTTTATCTCAACTAAAAGAAGTAGAAGCATTGTCCCAACTTCCAGAATCGTATCCAAGACCTACAGGTCTTTACAGCTCGTGGAAACGAAAATAAGAATGGGATTTATTTTTTTTGAATCTCATCAAGCACAGATCTAACAGAGCCTAGTTGAAGTAACATTTTCTGAGCCTCTTCTTTGGTCAATGAACTTTGATCACAAATAATTTTAACAGCTCGTTCTACCAATTTATGATTGTTCAATTGCATATCAATCATTTTATTTCCACTGACTTTTCCAAGCTTAATCATTGTGCAGGTAGAGATCATATTGAGAATTAATTTTTGCGAAGTACCGGATTTCAATCTCGTGCTTCCGCTGATAAACTCAGGACCCACAATACATTCAATCTTAATATCGGCAAATTGAGTTAGAGGACTGCTTGGATTATTTGTTATGCAGGCAGTAAAAATATTATTGGATTTACAGGTCTTCAGTCCTGCTACAACATAAGGTGTTGATCCGCTTGCAGCAATTCCGATCACAACATCTTGAACATTACAATGATGTTGAGACAAATCCTTCCATGCTTGTTCTGTATCATCTTCTGCAAACTCCACCGCTTTTCTAATGGCCGAATCTCCTCCTGCTATCAATCCTATAACCAGCCCGTGAGCCACTCCAAACGTAGGAGGACACTCAGAAGCATCTACAATTCCCAACCTACCGCTGGTACCGGCTCCAAGATAAAACAATCTACCTCCGGATGATAATCGACGCACAATTTCATCGACCAATAAATGAATCTGAGGAATGCATTTATTCACTGCAATGGCTACTTCTCTGTCAAGTCGGTTCATGGATTGAAGCAAACTTAAAGTATCCATTTGCTCAAGATTTGTGAACTGCGAATCTTGCTCTGTGTATTTAAAAAATTCGTCCGACTGCATGATACTATTTTTTTGAAATAATCAAAAGACCAATTATAGTTAATAATCCATTGAAACCAACCAAGAGATTTCCAAAACTAAATCCATTGAGCCAATCTTTTGAGTAGGAATTCACTACGAATGTTATTACGGGTGCAAGAACGCAGATGAAAATAAGAATTTTAGGATAAATGATTTTACGTTTAGTAAAAATGGCAAATAAAAACAATCCCAAAAGCGGACCATAAGTGTATCCGGCAAATTGAAATACCTGATTAATGACTGCGTCATTATTGAGCCAATAAAACAAAACAATAACAACAAATATCAATAATGAAAAACCAAGATGAACTACTATTCGGTTTCGTTTTCTTTTTTGCTCATCCCAATCATTGGTTTTATAATTTAAAAAATCGATACAAAAGCTTGTTGTCAACGATGCCAATGCAGAATCTGCACTTGCATAATTGGAAGCAGTCAATCCCAATAAAAATAAAATGGAACCGGCACCGGACAAATATTGAAAAGCCACCATGGGAAAAAGTTGATCTGACTTAGCCGGCAATGGAATTCCTTCTTGCGCCACAAACAAATACAGACCCGCACCAAGAGATAAAAATGCAATATTGGTAATAAACAACAGCATCGAAAAGCTGAACATATTTTTTTGAGCCTCCTTCAAATTTCTGCAGGTCAAATTTTTTTGCATCATGTCCTGGTCCAATCCAGTCATCACAAGAGCGATCAACATTCCACCTAAAACCTGTTTCACAAAATGATTCGGATCATTAAAACTCACATCCCAATAAAATATTTTTCCATACTGCGAACTAAACACCGTGCCAAAAAAGTCAATAATACCTACATTAAGTTGTTCGGCTAAAAAATATATCGTTATTCCCACAGATCCCAACATACAAACAGTCTGGAATACATCTGTAACAACTATTGTTTTAATTCCTCCTCTGAAGGTATAAATCCAAATAAGAAATATGGAAATAAGCACTGTAATCCAAAACGGAATATTGAAATGAGAAAATATAAACTGATGCATCACAAGAGCGACGATGTACATCCTGAACGCAGATCCAATAGTCCTTGACAAAATAAAATAAGATGCACCCGTCTTATAGGCCTCCACTCCCAAGCGATCTTTAAGATACTCATAAATCGAACTCACTTGATGTTTATAATACAAGGGCATAAGAACATTGGCGATAATGGCATACCCTATCAGATATCCCCAAACCATCTGCATATAACTAAAGCATTGGTTTACTTTTCCTGCACCAACAACTCCGGGAATGCTAATGAATGTAACTCCTGAAAGCGAGGCTCCGATCATTCCAATAGCGACCAATGCCCAAGGAGAAGATCTTTTTGCTACAAAAAAATTTTCATCGCTACTGTCTTTCGAAGTAAAAAAAGAAATTCCTATGAGCAGCAAAAAATAGGCTGCCATGATCACCAGTAAAATTGTAGCTTGAGTCATGGTTTTGCTTTACAGCTAAAAAATGAAAAATATTCTGTAAATATAATCTTATTAATGAGAATGAATATGGAATCAATCTTAAGACTAATTATTGAGGAGTTTAAGGTCTATCAGTACATCTTTATTCAAAGCTTCTACACTCTGATAAGCCCTGGACATACTCATATTTTGCCATTCGGTACCCGCCTCCAGTTTGATCACTTTCTTGTCAAGTTTAAACCATACCGGCATTGAAAAATCCTTCTCGTCCACAACCCAACGATAGCTAAAATCTGTGTAATCCGATTTCTGATCTATTTTATATTCAAGAACAGGAATTTTATTATGATTCAAATACTGATGAACTACAGCTGTAAAATTTTTCTTTGTTCGTTGATTGACAAGATTAATAAAATCTTCTGTAGTTGCATGGGATAGTGCGTGCGACTGATAAAATTCTTTGATGATTCCAAACCATATCGAATCTTGATCTATACACTTGCGCAAACTCTGCAACATCCAAGCTCCTTTGTAATATTGATCACTGTCTTCCGGTTCATCATTCACTCCTTTGGTTCTAACGATGGATTGCTTATTGGCAATAAAAGATCTTTGGGATTGAAGATAAGATACTGCGGCAGATTTTCCATAATAATATTCAATAAACAATGACTCCAAATAGGTAGTAAAGCTTTCATGAATCCACATTTCTGCAATGTCATTGCAACTCACAGAGTTACCAAAGTATTCATGACCCGATTCATGCAAAATGATATAATCAAAATCGAACTCATCCGGAATCAATGCACCATAATATCCTCTTTGAAAACCATTGCCATAAGCTATGGCTGACTGATGTTCCATCCCTGCAAAAGGAGCTTCGACCAAAGAAAATCCGTCTCTCCAAAAAGGATACTTCCCAAGATAAAACTCAAAAGCTTCCAATACTTTTTTAGTTTGTTTGAAATGATTTTTCGCTTTGTCCAAATTGTAGTCCAACACATAATGCTCAATATCCAAGATCTGTCCATCTTGAGCACTATAACTATCCTTAAAGCTCTGATAGTGTCCGATATAGAAGGTTACATTATAGTTGTTGATGGGATAGCTTACAGCCCAATGATATGTTTTTGTTCCGGTTTTTTTAGAATCTGTTTTAAGTAAATTTCCGTTGGACACTGCGACCAAATTCTCGGGAACGGTGAAGTGCATTTTCATGCTATCCGGTTCATCACTCAAGTGATCCTTGTTAGGCCACCATAAACTTGCACCAATGCCCTCACAAGACACTGCAATCCAGTCTCTATCTTGCTTGTCTTTTTGCCAGGTAAATCCACCGTCCCATGGAGCACGCTTCGCAGCAATAGGTTTTCCTGAATAATGAATTTCAATCAGTTTCTTTGCTCCCGTTTTTAACAAATAAGGAATCTGAATAGTATTGTAGAGTCTTGAAAATTTTTGTTCTTTATTGTCTATTAAAACTTTGTCGACCTTTAAATTTTCGAACAAGTCAACTTGAATTGTTTGTTGTTCTTGAGTAGCCATTATATTCATTTGACAAATGCCTTGAATTTTCTTTTCAGGGATATCAAATTCTATACTCAGATCATAAAATTTTACATCGTACATTCTTGAAGGATTCAAGCTCCCACGCAAACTGTCCTTGAGGCTAAATTGCTTCTGAGCCAATCCATTTTGCAGGCAAATCAATAACAATATTAAAAAAGAAAGCGAACTGATTTTTAATCTCATGATAGAGGTCGAATTTTAGATTTTGTTGAGACAAGGTTTTTTGCAATAAGATAGTCCACCCATTTGGACGGAATGACATAAGCAACAATTCTAAACAGAAAAGGATGTTTGTGAATCAGATAGCGATTCTTTGGGGAAGGACTTTCTATAGCGTGCAGAAGAACTTTATCAAAAGCTGATGGATCCAATGCTGTCTCTTCGGTGAGACGGATGATTTCATTGGCACGATCAAGAAATTGGTCGTAGGCCGTTCCACTAAATTGCAGTACCGAATTTAATCCTTTTCCCCAAATGGGAGTTTTGATAGGCCCTGGCTGAAATAACACTACCTTTATACCAAGGATTGCAGCCTCGCGCCGAAGACTGTCTGTGAGTCCTTCCACAGCATATTTGGATGCCGAATATGCACCGGTAAAGGGAGAGGCAAAAATGCCCGATATAGAGCCAATGTTGATTATCCTTGCCACCGATTTAGTCAATAGTGGATAAACAGCATTGGTTACTGCCACCATCCCAAGAACATTTACATCCAGCTGCCGCTTCATTTTCTCATAGGGCAGGTAAAATAAAGGCCCGGGTTCTACAATTCCCGCATTATTGATCAATACATCCACATTCTTGCCGGAAAGTAAGCCTGCAAGCTGTTCTACTCCATTTTGTATCGAGTTTGGATCTGAAACATCCATCAAAACGGCTCTGACTCCTTCCAATTCTTGTTCTATCCTCTCCACATCTTGAGATGATCTTACCGAACCAAAAACCCTGTATTGATTCTTATTGAGAAAGTCTGCAAAATGATAGCCGATGCCACTGGAAATCCCTGTTATAAAAACGATTTTGCTCATCTTTTTGAGATACAAAGATCAACAAAAGCTCTGGAAATATCTTCACTTAGACCAAAATTTACCATTCACAAGAACAATTTCAAATGAAGACAATTCATTTGCTTTCCATTTCCCCCAAAATATAAGGCTTAAACTACTTAACACCTCAATATCGGTTCGTTAACTTCGCTTACCCACAGGTTTACAGAACCGACAAGCCTTCACTGCCTTATGGCAGGCTCCATTCGTGGCAGACCGCATGACCGGAGCCCATTTGCTTAAGTGCAAAACAAGCTAAAATTGAATTTTAGGACTAGAATAATTGAGAAATCCGATAAGGGCAAATTGGATTTAGCCTATATTTGCAGATATGAATGTCCAGTCCATTTTCGGTGGAATTTTCTTGGCTTGTTGTTTAACTATGGCTTGCAAAAACTCGAGCAAATCACTTGAATTTGAGCAATTAAAAGGCCGATGGTCTGTGATCGATGCCGAGCGCTCCAACAAGAAAACGGGAACCTTTACCGGAGGCTACTTTTGGTTCCAAGATAATAATGTGAAGACCAACCTTTTTGGTCAAGAAAAAAACTATGCTCTTAGTCTATATCAAGATTCCTTTTTTATTGTCAATACTCCTACCATACATTTTGGGGTTCAGTTCGTTAATGATAGGGAAATGTTTTTAACAACAATTATACAGCAAATTCCTTTCAAATTTAAACTCCAGAAAAATGCGGAATCTGAATATTAGGCTGTTCGTCGTATTGCTTTCTTTGATTTCCTTTATTCCATCGTTTGCTATGGAAGGCTTTGTCAAAGCTTCCTGTTTTTATCAACAAAAAAACAGTTTTGTTGAAATCGATTTTATTTTTTTTAGCTTGCAAAAAAATCAAGGAATAAACAAGCTCCAACAGGCAGAGCTAACTTGTCTGATTAAATGCAATAATCAAATTGTAAAAGCTGAAAAATTTTTAATTCATAAAGCAAAAAATTCATCTTCGGGAGCTTTGATGCATCTGTGGCGAACAGCTATTGCCTCCGGTGAATATGAAATAGAAACCCATATAGTGAATACCAAAGACACTACAGACGAAATCACCATTGTCACTCCTTTTCATTGCAAGCCATTTGGGCTTAGCTATCATTTGTCCGATCCGCAAGTATTTGATTTGATCACTAAAGCCGACAGTTGTAGCTCGGACTTTTGCAAAAAAGGATTCTACTATGAACCTCTGTATCATCATAGTTTATTGCCGGATCGATATTTTCTGAACAGTTATATTGAGGTTTATATCAATCCCTCATTTTTGAATCAAAAATATTTTTTAAAATACATACTTACCAAAAAAGATTCCCTTGCCAAAGATTCGGAGCATAGGTTCTGGATTAAAACCATTGGAAGCAAAGAAGAAGGTGGACAGCTTGAACAATTTGATGTCAGTGACCTTACTTCCGGAGAATATACCTTCACCGTCCAGCTTTTAGGAAAAAACAAATCGGTATTATCAGAATCCAAAACCTCATTGCTGCGATACAATCCTTTCTGGGATAAAATGTTTGCCATAGAGCAAGAACAATCTGTAGATAAAAATTATTTTTTGTCTCTGGCTCAAGATAGCGTCACTTATGCTATCAAAGCCATTGTTCCCATCATTAGCAGTACTGATTTTGGAATTTATCAAACTCTCAAAAGAAAACATTTGCTCAAAGAGCAGCAAATGTTCTTATATCAAATGTGGAAAGACAAATATCCTGACAATACTTTAACAGCCTATCAAGCTTATATGAAAGTTGCAAAACAGGTGGACAACGATTATAAAACAGGATTAGGTTATGGATTCGAAACCGATAGAGGTGTAATGTATTTGCGATACGGAAAACCCGATGAGGTAATAGAAGAACCCTATGACAATGGAGCCTTTCCTTACGAAATATGGAAGTACAATAAAGTAAAGTCAACCGGACAAAGCAATGTAAAATTTCTTTTTTACAATACCGATCTTGCAGGAGGTGATTTTAGATTATTGCATTCTACTGCAAGAGGAGAAAGATTCAACCCAAAATGGGAAATTGAACTGTATAAAAACGTGAAAGATGAATTCAAAGGAAGGAATATCATTGATGCGACTCAGGTTCAAGAGACATTCAACAGAAGAGCAAGAGATTATTTCAACAGATAAAGAAAAAAAAATTATGTTATTATTAGACGGCAACCAACTATCTAAAATTATTCGCAAAGAAATTTCCGACAAAGTTATTGAGTTTTGTAAAACAGAAAGCAGACCTCCACATCTTGCAGCGGTGCTGATAGGAAACAATCCTGCAAGTGAAGCTTATGTAAGAAATAAAATTAAGGCCTGCGAAGAAGTTGGTTTTGCTTCTACTCTAATAAAAAAATCTGAAAACATCAGCGAACAAGATTTGATTCACATCATCGATTCTCTCAATTCAAACTCTGAGATTGATGGATATATTGTTCAACTTCCTTTGCCAAGACATATTGATGAACTAAAAATCAATTTGGCCATAGATCCCAAAAAAGATGTAGATGGATTTCA
>DEQQ01000069.1 GCA_002360455.1 Saprospiraceae bacterium UBA3362 | reverse complement strand
TTATAAATTGGATTTTATTATTGATTTTAGTTTCCTTGCGGCATCCAGCAACATTTCTTCATTAGTAGGAAATGGGATCGCTTTTCTGTTGAGCATTGTTCTGCATTCTTCGGTTACATAATTGTAATCTCCTTTGATTATTCGAGCAAATTTATTTTCAAAAACAGCCTCAACTTCTACCGGTTTGGAGCTTGTAATTTCTCCGGATTTTACATGGCTAAACTCCATTTTGCCTCCTAATCGTACGGATTTCAATTGCAGAACTTCTTCTATTTTATTGGTATAGTCATATTCTACTTTCTCTATGATCTCTCGCCCTAAACTGTCTTTCTTTACTTTGCCATGCTTGTCTCTTACTTTTTCGTCTTTTACCACCTTATATGCATCATCGTATACTCTAGATTTTTCTCTTTCCGGACTAATGTCAATAGAATTAATATGAGTTATTACGTAGTAGTCATAAGCAATGGATTCATTGGCTTTGGTGTCGTATTGTTTGAACTTGCTGTTGATATCGGCTACATAAATTCCCAATAATTCGTCTTCAAATTGTTTTGGAATAATGGTAAACGAATTGTTTCTCATTTTTACAAGATAATAATATTTACCCAACTCTATGGCTTTTTGCTTAAGTGATTCTTTGTCTTTGTACTGAGAGAAGTATTGATCAATTTTGCTTAAATCTTGATATGCACTCTGAGCCAAATTTTTGTCTTTTGTTTTTTCTGCATTACTCAGCTTAGATACAGCAATTTGGTAATACAGTTCTGCTGCTTCTCTTTTGGCTTCTTTTATCGCATCTGCAGTTTGAATAAAATCAAAACTTGCTGTGTAGCCATCCTTAGAACTCAGCGGAATCAATCCATTGATTCTATTTTGACGATTTTCAATGTCTCTGTAAATGAAAGCTATTTGATCCCAGTCTCTTATTTCCAGTGCCGGTTTGATATCTTTGATTCTTTGCAGGTCCTTTGACTGTGCTTTTTTAAATGCATATTCCAATGAGATTACATCATCTCTATCCTTATTATTTTTGCCGGATAATTTTTTGACCAGCCTATTGATAGCAGAATCATAATCCCCTTTTTCAATAAGTTTTTCTGTTGTACGGCATGAGCTTAGTGCAATTAAAACGCTTAGAAGTAAAAATACCTGTTTCATAATTCGGAATTTTATTGAATTAAACAATTTGTTGCGATACCCTTTGTATTTGCAATTATGTTTAATATAAGGTTTCAAAAAGATAATTGTGGGACAATAATTAAATTTTAACGATTGTTTTATGGAATTGGTAAATTCTAATTGAGCAATTTAACCATTTCAATTTTGTTAGGTCTAATGACAGAATGCAAAAATTATTAAATTCAGCCGCAATGAAATTAAGGAATTCTTAATGCTTAAAATGATTTAGAATTCTCAATAAATATTCTCCATAAATACTTTTTTTAAGATCATTGGCAACTTTCTCAAGCTGAGTTCTATCTATGAATCCCATCTCATAAGCTATTTCCTCGATGCATCCTATTTTAAGCCCCTGTCTTTCTTCTATAACTTGGATAAATTGGGAAGCCTGCATTAAGGATTCGTGTGTTCCTGTATCCAGCCAAGCTATACCTCTTCCCAGTACACCAACTTTTAGCTTGCCTTTTCTGAGATATTCTCTATTGACATCTGTTATTTCGTATTCGCCTCTTGCACTGGGTTGCAATTGTTCTGCAACTTCGATTACAGATTGATCATAAAAATAAATACCCGGCACCGCATAATTTGATTTTGGTGATTTGGGTTTTTCTTCAATGGAAAGGGCATTGAAATGATCATCAAATTCTACAACACCATATCGTTCAGGATCGGAAACGGGATAGGCAAATACAATTCCACCATCAGGATTCGTGGAGGATCTTAACAGTTCAGGAAGGCCCTGCCCATAAAAAATATTGTCTCCCAAAATTAAACAGACTTTATCCTTGCCTATAAACTCTTTGCCCAAAACAAAGGCCTGCGCAAGACCGTTGGGAACCAGCTGTTCTTTATATTGAATATGACATCCGATTTGATTTCCACTTCCAAACAAATTGATAAAATGAGGAAGGTCGCGAGGAGTCGAAATGATCAAAATATCTCTTATGCCGGCTTGAAGCAAAGTGGACAATGGATAATAGATCATTGGTTTGTCGTACACAGGCATCAGTTGTTTGCTTACGGCCAATGTGCTTGGAAATAATCTTGTTCCTTGACCTCCTGCCAATATAATTCCTTTCATAATTCTGATTTTATTTTTTGAATTTCCTGAATAGTAGATTGAAATACTGTTTCAATTTCTTCCATGATCTTTTTGTATCCTCCATCCCTGCGGATTAACTGCTCACAAAGTTGTATACCGGAACTCGAACCAATCATACAAAAATTGGTTTTGAGCTTGTGCTTGGTTTGAAATTCAACTTTGTTTTGATCAATTTCGGAGAGCATGATACGAATCAAATCATTTGTGTCCATGATCCACTCTTCCAAAAGATCCATCATTAAATCTTTTCTTCCGAAACTAATGCTTTTTACAACAGAAAGATCAATTAAGGCTGCCATAAGATTTGTATATCTCTTCTTCTCGAGGATAAAAAATAAACTGTGCACCCAATTCACTTAAAACAAAAATACACAAATGGTGATTATGTTCTTTGTACAATTTTTTAAACTCCTCCAATTTTTCTTGGTGGAGTAAATTTTTTGTCACAAACTCTTCCAATGAAGAAGCATGCACTGACCACAAGCCTGTATTTTCTCCTGCTTCAATGACTGGAACTCCCATCTCCAATTCTTGTTGATGTAAAATAAAAATGGGGTAGAGACTGATTTCTTGGTCCAGCATAATCTCTAATGCTTGATTTAATGCTTTTCGATATCTTCTGAGATCATCTTCCAGCTGTAAATATCCCTCTATGCTTTCTGAGTTTTTCATCGTTTTATCAATTGTGCAACGGATTCTATATGGTTAGTTTGTGGAAACATATCAACGGCTCTGAGTTTGACAAGTTCATACGCCTCATTGAGCAATGCCAAATCTCTTGCTTGGGTTGCAGGATTGCAACTCACATAAATGATTTTTTGCGCATTCATCTGCAGAACTTGTTGAATGACATCTGCATGAAGGCCGGTTCGTGGGGGATCCAAGATCACCACATCCGGACTTGGATTTTTCGAACGAAATTCTTCTGTCAATACCATTTTTGCATCTCCGGTATAAAAGTGACAATGATTTAATTGATTAAGTTGAGCATTGCGTTTCGCATCTTCTATCGCTTCAGGGATTTCTTCGACGCCGATAATGGTCTTACAGGATTGGGCCAAAAAAATTCCAATAGATCCCACACCACAATAAAGATCATAAACACATTCTGTGCCCTTCAGTTCGGCATACTCCGCAACCAACTTATACAATCGCTCAGCCTGAGAAGTGTTGGTCTGAAAAAAAGATTTCGGTCCTATTTCAAATACTGCATGATCTAAATTTTCTCTTAGTACTTTTTCTCCATAGAAATGCTTGAGTTCCAAATCGGCCCAGGCATCATTGAGCTTGGTATTGATCGTATAAAAAATGGAACACAGCTCAGGAAATTGGCTTTGAATTGCATTCAGTAATGCAAACAATGATTCATCATTTTGATTGGAGACAGAAAGACACATCATGATCTGACCCTGTCTGTTGGTTCTAAAGAAAACATTTCTTAACCAACCTTTGTGCTCTTTTACATTATAGAAACTTAAATTATGTTCTAAGGCATACGCTTTCAACCAGTTTCTTATTTCATTTGTCTTTGTCCATTGAAGATGACACTCTGTTATGTCCACGACTTTATGATAAGATTCCGGTCTATGAAATCCCAATGCCGGTGTTGATAACTCTTCAGAATTCATTTCTTCCTGTGTTTTCCAACGAAGTTCAGAAAATGTAAATTCCAATTTATTTCTGTAATAGAAAATGGGATCGGCTGCAAGAATTGGTTCGAACAATTTTGGTTTTAATTTTGCAATTCTCGTTATAGCATCTTGAACAATTTTTTCTTTTTGAATCAACTGAGCGTCGTAGGACAAATTTTGTAAACTGCAACCTCCACAGATCCCAAAATGCTTGCATTTTGGTTCGACTCTATCCTTAGATTGATGCAGTAATTCTTTCACATTGGCGAGCCAAACTCCGTTTCTTTTTCGAGTTAATTCTACCAAAGCTTGATCGCCCGGCACAACATTTTTTGTAAATACGACCAGTCCTTCTGCAGTCTTGCCCAGCGCATAAGCTTTATGGGCCAGACCTACAATTTCAATTTGAACTTGCTTTCTTGGTTTGCGTTTTGAAGATCTCAATGTTTTTTTAATTTATATTCTACACGTCTGTTTTTACTTCTTGCTTCTTCATTCAAGTTGGCCTCCAGAGGCTGACTTTCTCCCTTGCCGTCTGTGATGATCCTATCGGCTTCGATGCCCATAAGGATCAATCGGCTTTTAATTGACTCCGCTCTTTTTTTGGACAATTCAAGATTGGAATCTTCTGTGCCAATATCATCTGTATGCCCTGTTATCAAAATACTGTAGCTTGGATTTCCTTTTAGTAAATCTGCTAAATAATTGAGTTCCGGTTCACTTGCAGAAAGAATTTCGTAAGATCCGGAGGTAAAAAATAGATTTCGCAGTATAAAGCTCTCTTCTTGATCTTGAATTTTATCCAACAGTTGCTCTATTCTAATGGGCTGAGTTCTCTTGTTTTTTTCTGCTAAGAAGGAATAAGAATACAGGCCATAATCCGGATGATAAAAATGAATGGCGTAATAACGCTGTCCTGGTATTACAGCAAAATAGTGATCATTATTGGATTTGTCAGATTCATAGATTAATCTGTGATCTGTTGTGTCATAAATGCTGAGTTTACCCTGTATTGGTTTTAAAGTTTTTTTATCTTTCATTCTAATTTCTACAAAACTGCTAGCCAATGCTTGTAATTCTGTCGGAAGATCAAATTCTATTAAATCAATGTTGGTGGAAATCGTTTGATTCTTTGATTTTAGTTTGAATTGTTGTGAATACAAATCACTTGCTTTGTAAGCTTTATCTCCTGTATAATTCACTATCAGACTTAAATCTTCATAAATTCCATTGATGGGGTAGCCTAGGTTGACGGCTTCTGACCACTGTCCTTTTGAATCTATCTGACAACAAAACAAATCAGACTTGCCAAATCCGATATGCCCGTCAGAACTAAAATAAAATTTAGATTCATTAGGATGTAAAAAAGGACACTGCTCATCTTTTTCTGTATTGATAATTGGTCCACAGTTTTTTGGTTTTGTCCATGAATGATCTTTTTTTCTTTTACTCACCCAAATGTCTTTTCCTCCCATTGTCCCTTTTCTTGTACTGGTAAAATAAAGAGTCTGTCCATTATCCGCAATACAGGGTTGAGCTTCGTAGGCGGGAGTATTGATTACATCACCCAAATTTCTTGCAGAAGTCCATTGCCTATCTTGCAAATAACTTATGTACAGATCGCATCCTCCGTATCCATCCTCTTTATTACAAGAGGTAAAGACAATCCATTGTCCATCCGGAGAAATCGCCGGAGCCCCCTCATTGTAAATGCTGTTTAGCTCAGTGATAGGCTGAGCCTCCGCCCATTGGTTTCCATCGTCCAGATGACTGATCATTAAATCTTCATTCAATGGTCCGACCCTTCGTGTAAAAATCATTGTTTTTCCATCTGCAGTCAGCGAAGGTAAATATTCGCTCATCGAGGTATTCAATGAGGAGAGCGATACCAGATTTAGTGTTGTCTTAAAATTGTAAGCTGAATCTGCAAAATGTATTGTTTTGGAAATCGAATTTGCCTTTTGTTTTAATTCGGGATTGTTATAATCAGAATTGATAAAGGTGTTGATCTCTTTTTTAGCCAATGCAAAATGTTCTGAATGATAAGCCGACAAGGCTAAAGCATAATGCACTTTTTGATCAAAATTTGGATTGAGATCCAGTACTTTTTGATAATGTTCTTCCGCACAAAGCCATTGTTCTAATTCAAAGCAAACAGAACCTAACTTAAGCTGAGCATGGATAAATCGAGGCTCTTTTAAGCATATTTGTTCAAACCCGTTTTTGGCTTTTTCCAATTCGTTGCTTTTGTAAAGGAGGTCTGCCTTATTATAATTTTTAAGAAGTTTTTTTGGTGCAGTTTTAAGATCAACAACCGATTGAGAATAGACTCCGGCCCATAATAAAGTCTGTATTAGTAATATTAGTTTAAGCTTGATTGTTGTCATCTAGCCTGATCAAAATAAATAGGAATATTCAATTATTTATTGACAATAAGCATATCTGTTGCGGATTGCAAACCAAGCTCTGAGGCTTTTTTGAAATCCAAAATATAGTCAGATAAACCGGCGGCCTTTCTTGCCATTCCTCTTTGTAAAAACATTTTAGCTTTGAGCTCATCGGTTTGATCCAATTGATAGGATAAACTCTTATCAAACGATTCTACAGCATCTTCTATTTTGCCAAGAGCAAATAATGCTTTGCCGTAATTGTACCAAGCAAGGGGAAGATGTTTGTAATTTGGGTCTGTATGCGGATAGTTTCTGGATGTGAAAAGTTTATACTCAAAACAAGCATTGTCCCATTGCTCAAGTTCTATATAACATTGACCTTTGAATCTGCGTGCAGCCCAATACAAGGGATGCAATGCAATGGTGAATTTGAGAGCTTCTTCCATAGAAAGAATGGCCTCATTGTATTTCTTTTTGATAAAGTAGCATCTTCCCAAACCATAATGAGAAGATGAATTTTGAGCATCCAGTTTTATACTTTTGCTGAAGTCGTATACTGCATCTGAATAATTCTTTAGATGGAAATTGACATAGCCGCGTTTTTCGTAGGCTTGAGAATGGCGCTCATATTTTTCAATGGCCTCTGTAAGAAGTTTAATGGCTTCTTTCTCGGATCCTTTCTCTTCTGCCAATTTTTTGCCCGCCTGATACAGAACCACCATAGACTTTTCTCCAAGAGGTTCAATATGATAATGACTCAAAATCTTGCCGTTGTCAGTAAGCCAGGCGTTGATGGCTCCCGAATAACAAAATTGGGCACAATATTCCAACAAATTGATGGTGTTTTTCCATGCTTTCTCGGTAGTGTTGCCTATAAACCTCGGAATATGAAGTGTATGGGTTTCTTCATTAAACAACTGCTCAGGTATTTTGAAGATGACTTCTTTTTTATACAATGTCTCCATTCGCTGAAGATATAGAGCCTGTACTTTGTGGTAGGATTTTTCATTTCCAAACTCCAATGTTCCCTGAATAATAGCTTTAAAAAACACCTGCTGATGCACCATGATAATATCTACGCTTTGTTTGAAAATTTGAATCAGGATCCAATTAAGAATACCTCTCCGGGCACAAAGATGAGAAAAAACTCATTGATTACCAAATAATTACGAATAAATTAAAGAAAATTGTTATAGAGAAATTCTTCTAATTTGTAAATTTAAGGTTATGAATTTTATATAAATTTAAAAAAACGTAATAGATCAAATAAAAATCTTAAACAAACTATTTTGTCAGCCAAACTAACTTTCATTAGCGGCCCATACCTTGGTTCCTTCTGTGCAATTGGTGCAAATATCTATCTGGTCTCTTCCTCTCAGTATCGCACTCCTAAACTTATCATACTCAGGAGAGCGCCAGATCTTTTTAAATTCATCATGAGCCAAATCTCCCAACTTGTGCTCAGCATCTTTGTCAAAACAGCATGGCACTATTTTTCCATCCCAACTGATCACACAGCCCTGCCACATACGCCAACATTGGTTGAGCAATTTATTTTTGATGCGATATGTTCCATCAGATTGTTTTTTGTATCTTGAATAAATCTCCTGTTCAGGAATTAAATCGGATCCATGGTTATAATCATAAATCTGGGCTGTCTTGAGATACACATCATCTACGCCTAAACTCTTTGCCAATTCTTGGACATCATGGATCTGATGTTCATTGGGCTTTACGACCAAAAATTGAAACACCAGATACGGTGTTTTACTTTTGAGTTTTTGTTTCCATCGGATCATCCTCTTTGTTCCCTCTATTACTTTATTGATGTCACCTGCAACTCGATATTGTTCATAAATTTCTTGTGTGGTCCCGTCCAAAGAAATAATCAACTTGTCTAGTCCGGATTCGATGGTTTTTCTACAATTTTCATCATCCAAAAAATGAGCATTTGTGCTCGTCATGGTATAAATTTTTCTGTCATGAGCATAATGTACCATTTCCGTAAACTCAGGATTAATATAGGGTTCTCCTTGAAAATAAAAAGTGAGTGAAATCAACCGATCGGATAACTGATCAATAGCTTGTTTGAAAAAATCTGATTTAAGATTTCCTGTTGATCTGGTGAATTTTCTAAGACCCGATGGACACTCTGGGCATTTAAGATTGCAAGCAGTGGTAGGTTCTACAGATATGCTTGAGGGCATTCCAAGGTGCAGAGCTTTTTTACTCCAACGCGAGTAACTATAGCTGCACAGCAGCAAAGCCAAATTCCACAATTTGGACAGGCTCAAATAAGGAAGATAATGCAAAAATTCTTTTGTTTTCATGATTATCGGACAGCGAAGATACAAGCAGAAATCAACATTGACTTTAGCTTTCCAAAGCAAACAGTCATTTTCAATAAGAGAAGGGTCCTTATGGATCATGGTTTATTTCTTGTGCTGGTAGATAAAGGGACGATGCTCACAGAAAAAGCAGCAATCAGGAATAAGGAGCATTTGCTTATAAGATCGAATAAGGAATAAGTTCCAATCAAAATTAAATTATGAAAGCCAAAGTTGATGCAATTAAGATGTGAGCTATGGTTTCAAATTCTGGGATTTGCAATTCTATCAATTAAAAAAACGGTATGGAGCCAATGCAACTATTGTGCTTTAGAATAAAATAAAGATTTCGGCATTAATGATTTTCTTATTTTTAAACTGCTTAAAAAGCTATTTTTCTTTTAGTTTCTTCCCATTTTGTAATAATTTTGCATCAAATTCTTTTTTTTATGCAAACAATGACTCAGGTTCAATCCAACACAAATACAGATGCTTTTCCAATTTTAGGAACAGACTTTCTTGAATTTTATGTAGGGAACGCAAAACAAACAGCGCATTATTATCAGACTGCCTTTGGATTTGAGTTGATCGCCTATAGAGGACCGGAAACAGGATGTAAAGATTTTTGCTCCTATGTTCTTAAACAGGATAAAATACGATTTGTCATAACCTCCGCTCTTACTCCCGATAATGAAATTGCCAAACATCATTTGTTGCACGGAGATGGGGTAAAAGTACTTGCACTTTGGGTAGAGGATGTAAGAAAATCATACCAAACCGCTTTGGAACGCGGCGCCGAATCTGCTTTTGAGCCCTATACATTGTCTGATGAACATGGTGAGGTGGTTCTTGCAGGGATTAAGACTTATGGAGATACAATCCATACTTTGGTAGAAAGGAAAAATTACTCCGGCCCTTTCATGCCCGGCTTTATGGCAAAGAAGAGTTTGATGAAAATTCATCCCGTAGGATTGCAGTATGTGGATCATTGTGTGGGCAATGTAGACTTGGGGGATATGAATCGTTGGGTCAAGTTCTACCAAGAAGTCTTAGGATTTAAACTTCTGATCACCTTTGACGATAAAGATATCTCCACAGAATACACAGCCTTAATGAGTAAGGTGGTTTCCAACGGCAACGGATACATCAAATTTCCTATCAACGAACCGGCTAAAGGAAAGAAAAAATCGCAGATCGAAGAGTTTATCGAATTTTACAAAGGAGCCGGCGTGCAGCATATTGCTGTGCATACGGATAACATAATAGAAACGGTAGGAAAACTAAGAGAAAACGGTGTGGATTTCTTATATGTGCCTGACAACTATTATGACACAGTCACAGAAAGAGTAGGGGCCATTCAAGAAGACCTCGAAGTGATCAAAAAGCTCAATATTCTGGTAGATCGCGACGAAGATGGCTATCTGTTACAACTGTTTACAAAGCCCGTACAGGATAGACCTACGGTTTTCTTCGAAATCATCCAGCGCCGAGGAGCCAAGTCCTTTGGCAAAGGCAATTTTAAAGCCCTTTTTGAGGCTATTGAGCGCGAACAAGAGCTCAGAGGCAATTTATAATTAGCTTTTTTCTTAAGCCTAAAGATTAGTTAATTTGATTTGAGGATTGCACCTCCGGTGTTAACTTTGCGATGTTTTTTATACATATCATAAAAATTTATAATAAGTAATGAGCAATCAAAAAATAAGCTGCGTGAACGGCAAGTTGACCGTTCCCAACAATCCGGTAATTCCTTTTATAGAAGGTGATGGTACAGGCCCCGATATTTGGAATGCTTCTGTCCGTGTCATCGATGCTGCCGTGGCCAAAGCCTATAATGGAGCTCGAAAAATAGAATGGAAGGAAGTCTTGGCAGGGGAGAAAGCCTTCAACCAAACTCAAAATTGGTTGCCTCAAGAAACCTTGGATGTTATAAGTGAATATTTGGTAGCTATTAAGGGTCCATTAACTACACCTGTGGGTGGAGGGATCAGATCACTCAACGTTGCCCTCAGACAGCAACTGGATCTGTATGCCTGTGTAAGACCTGTGCGATGGTTTACCGGTGTACCTTCTCCGGTAGAAGCGCCGGGCAAAGTGGATATGTGCATTTTTAGAGAGAACACAGAAGATATTTATGCCGGGATCGAATTTCAGGCAGGCACACCCGATGCAGAGAAATTCAAATCTTTGCTTAAGGAACATTTTCCGGATCGCTTCAAAAAAGTGAGATTTCCGGATACAGCAGGATTCGGAATTAAGCCTGTTTCCAAAGAAGGAACAGAGCGATTGGTGAGAGCAGCCATTCAGTTTGCCATTGACAACGGACAAAAATCCCTTACCCTTGTTCATAAAGGAAACATCATGAAATTTACCGAAGGAGGTTTCATGGATTGGGGATATGCACTGGCTAAAAATGAATTTGGAGCAGAATTATTGGACGGAGGTCCGTGGATGAAATTGCCAAATGGACTTATTATCAAAGATGCCATTGCAGATGCCTTTTTGCAACAAATATTGTTGAGACCGGAAGAATATGATGTCATTGCGACACTCAACCTCAATGGCGATTACATCTCCGATGCATTGGCGGCACAGGTAGGAGGCATAGGTATAGCACCGGGTGCCAATATCAATTACGTTACAGGACATGCTATATTCGAGGCAACACACGGCACCGCGCCAAAATATGCTGGGCAAGATAAAGTAAATCCAAGCTCTGTGATTTTGTCAGCTGTGATGATGTTAGACTACATGGGATGGAACGAAGCCTCCAAACTGATTGTGAATGGACTAGAAAAAGCCATAGCGACCAAAAGAGTAACCTATGATTTCCATCGATTGATGGAAGGAGCCACACTATTGAAATGCTCAGAATTCGGAGATGAGATTATTGCCAATATGGCATAAAGAATAAATCAAATTTTGCTGTGACCCCGCCCAAGCGGGGTCGGAGTCTTACGGGGTTCGTTTCACTCCGTCACACCCTTGGTGTGACCAAGCCCTCCAGCCTCCTCACAGAAAAAACGAAAGACTGATGCAGCACAAATCCAAATCGATAAAAGCTTAAGATAAAATCAAAAAGGAAAGATAAAAGCCACAGCGAGTTTTTTCGGTTTAGCTTTTGAATGAATGCAAAGGCGTTAAGAAATGAAAACAGCCTTGATCTTTTGGT
>DEQQ01000082.1 GCA_002360455.1 Saprospiraceae bacterium UBA3362 | reverse complement strand
TATTCTAGGGTAAACTGAACTGCTTGGAATTCGGAACTATTGTCTGCAAAGAATTCAATTGATTTGAGCTCATTTGCAGTCATAATAGATTCATGAATTTTCATGACAAAAGCATTTCCTGATCTGGTCTGAATTCCTGCCAAACCTCTTGTCTTGGCACTGGAATTAAGATCACCTATTTTGACACCGGTGAAGTTTAAGACTAAATCACTATTCAATTCTTTGATCTCAATACTTTCAGGGAAAGGCTGAGTCAACACATCTTGAAGATCAGCAAAGCTATAGTTGGCATCAACAAATCTCCAGCTTTCGTTACCACTCACTTCCGAGCTAATGCCAAGAATTAATTTTCTCAGATCCGAAATGTCTTTTGTAGAAACTGCGCCTGATTTATTGACATCTGCAGCAATATATTGATATGGATTGTCGAATTCTTCAATGCCTAAAATATGTTTTTGAATCTTGACAATATCTGCTGTAGTTACACCATTGAGCCAATCATCATTTTTCTTTGGATCTACGATATAGCTGCCGCCTTTGTTCATAGATTTGAATTCATATTTTCCGTCATAATCTGTCATTGACTTTGTATTTACAGTACTCAACTCCACTTCTGCTTTTTCTAGTCGATCTTGATCTTTTGTCTTGATCTCTCCGCTAACAGTTACAAGATTTACTGTATTGTCGCAAATATTAACATTGTTGTTGTCTTGTACCAAAACATAAGTCCTGCAATAAGACTGATTGCCATTGATATCAGTAACCCATAATTCTACAAATCTCTGACCAATGCTATCACAAGTGAATACTCTAAACACATCATTGGTATCTGAAGAGAAACTAAGTTTGACCGGATAGCGACAGCTGTGATAAGATCCTGCATCCAGATCTGCTGCCCAAACTGTATCCATTTCATTGTCTATAGGATAAGGATCAAACTGACCATTGCCATTGAGATCCATAGGCACCAAACCGATCGCTACTCCATACAAGCAATAAGCTACAGGAGGTTTGCAATTTCTAAGCTCTACTGTCTGAGTACATTTTGTTGAATTGCCACAGAGATCCTCTACTTCCCAGATGGCAGTATGTTTACCAACCGGCCATGTTCCATTAACCATATAACCGGCATTTGCAGATCTAACCACATCAAAGCTGCCATCACTATTGAGGTCAAGCTTGAAGGTATAAAGCATGGCATCAGATGAAGTGCAATCATCCTCTGCTTTGATTAAAAATCTGTAAGGTATGTCTGCACAATTCACATCATAACTGCAAACCAAATCATCATCGCATCCATCGGTTATTACCGGTGGAATGTCGTTGATCACTTTGATGATCTGTGTATCTTGGAAGATTACAGGCAAACCATTATTTGAATTACACCAATCAATAACCTTCCAAACTCTGAATATTTTATGACATGCATCGGTTGGAATATTCTGACCAAATACATGATCTTCATAACTAGTTCCTATCTTACTGCAGACATCATCATTAAATCTTGGTTGTTTAATATTCATATCTACCAATAACTCAGGAATAAACAGTCTTGGATCACAACCAACAGTATCAAAATCTTCAGGCCATGTGATATTGGTTTCATCAAATGGATCTGCAAAATTATCCACAGTAATCAACTGAGTGCACTCAGCAGAATTTCCTTGTTGATCTGTCACTATAAATCTTCTCTTGATAACACCATGACCGCATTGATCAAACCCACTTGAGTCAACTTCTTCTCTAATAATTGGAGGGCAATTATCTTGTGCCAATCCATCTTGCGGATGACCTCCAATGACATGATAATATCTAGGATCAATAATAATTTGCTTTCTATCCAGTTGATTGGTTGCAATCGTACCAAAAGAGGTTGACAATCTTGTAAGGTCTATAGGGAATCTACAATCTACTGTAATATCAGGTGGACAAACTATTGAAGGGGCTTCTTTATCTTGAATCTCTACAAGCACCATACAAACGCTTTCATTTCCACTAAAATCTATAGCCTTGAATGCTACCATAATTTCTCTGCCTACATCCTCACAACAGAATCCAACTTCTGTACCCCAATCGTCATCACCGGTTGTTCCGCAACTGTTTGCATCCATTCTTCTTACTTCAAAATGATGCAAATGACATTCATCAAAACTGCCATCATCAAAGACTTCTGCAGGAACCCAATTGTAGCCACTGTGATTCAAAGCTACAATAGTTCTTCTATCACAAATTGCAACCGGAGCTGTATTGTCTTTTACAGTTACAGTGATTGTATCAGTAGTGAGATTGTAACAATTATCGTACACTCTATAAATTACCGTGTCAATTCCAACAGGAAGTTCTACTTCTCCACCATTCTGATTGAGCAGGATACCTCCAGGATACACTACATCTATTCTTAGAACCTCATGACAAGCATCATGGGCTTCAATACTAGGTAATATCATCTTTGCTGTACAGCTCCTGTTGGAAGTTGTAGTATTCAAATTGTACGCACGCTTTGTAATTTTCGGACCAACTGTATCAATCAAAGTAATTATCTGCGGCGCAGTCATCACAATTTCTCTATTACACCACCATTCTCTGATTCGCCAAGTTCTTAATATTTTTCTAGTACATCTTACTTCACCAAGATCTATATCGCTGTAATCTACATTGATATTGCACAAGAAATCTGTTGTCGGCCAAATGGTATCGCCTTCAAGTGTTGGAACACCTACAACAAAAGGATGTGGGTGACCTTCTGCATCAACTTCGTATTGATCACTGCACAATAAGACGGTATCTGTAGGGAATACAACCAATGTAGGATTGGCTCTTTCTACAAACAACACCCAGGTGCAAGTATCACTTGAGTTTCCGCTTGCATCCACTGCTATATAATCGCGTTCAATTCTCTTGACAAAGAATTCATTACATCCCATTGGGTAGATTCGCTCATCCAAAAGTTTTAACTCGTATGAGCCACAATTCTCAATTACTTTTGGCAATACCTCATCAGCTAAAAATCTTGCACAGCTAACGGTGTCTGTATCACAAACAATTCTAGGGGCAAATTTATCTTCAATACAAACACGACTCCAACAACTATTGCCATAGCATAAAGTATCGATTATTGTAACATCAAAACATTTTCCTACATCTGAACCATCGAATTTATTTGCATGAGGAACTCCCCACTTATCTTTTACTGTAATCATATAGGATTCAAGCGGACTTGTAACCGGAGAAAGCAAAGCGCCCGGTGTTAATACACCCATACAAGTACTATCCAAACTAAAGTTGATATTACCCTTGCACGCAATTGCTCCACACATTACAAGATGCTCTGCATCCTCGTCATCTTCATCTCCTGCAGGCAATCCGGCACCTATGATTCCATTTCCATCACCATTGATTTCATCATCCGTTGGACCAAATGCATCTCCTCCCGCATCATTATCAGGATCATCATCCGGATCAGAATCAATATCATAATTTGTCATATCGATTCCCGAAGTATTTTCCATATAAATCAACTCAGCTTTATTAACTAAAGTAATGGTTGTTGCAGTAGGCAATACGGTGAGGTAAATGCAAGCTGTATCTGCTTTACCCGGTTCGATGATTGAGGTCATGTTGTAAGTAACATATTGGCCATTATAGGACCAGCCAGGATTGTACTGAGCTTCAAATTTGAATCCCAAATCCATGTAGTCTACCATGATCATATTAGTGGTAGCAATATTGCCTTGATTGTAAATCGCAATATTGAATTTAACTACATCTCCCTCTCTTACCGGAGCTATTCTATCTGTATATTTTCTTAACGCCAAATCCATAACCGGAGGCGTGGCAATATCATGATCATCTTCATCTAATGGATCATCTATTGCATCATCTATTGGGTCACCATCGTTATCCGGATCATCATCTGAATCAGAGTCTAAATCTACCGGAGTTTCACCATCTTCATCTTCTGCTGTTGCTATTTCTGAAACATTCTGCAACTTACTTAAATTGGCAGGATCCACTACCTGTAAATCAACTTGTAGAATTACACTTGATCCAGGAGTAATTGGCCCTTCAATAGTTTTGGTCACTAATGTTGAACTTACTACAGTCCATGAATAAGGGTCTGCTGGGGACAAAATATATCCGGCAGGAATGTATTCATTTACAACTACATTGTATGCATCTACATTTCCTTGGTTAAATACCTCCAAATCAAAAGTAACAACATCTCCTGTTCTTACAGGAACTGTACGCGAAGTAGTTTTTCTTATTGCAAGATCAAATACTTTTGGTTCAGCGCCATCATGATCATCTTCATCTACACTTCCATTATCATCAATTCTATCATCTTCTTCTGTATTTGGTTGACCGCCGATATCATTTGTCGAATCATCATCAGGATCAGAATCTAATTCTCTATCCGATACATCTTCTCCATCTTCATCATTGAAAGAAACAATCTCTGAAAAATTTCTTACATTAGCAGGAGTAGCACCAGGCTTCACTCTGAGGAAAATTGAAACGTATAAAGAATCATAATCAACCAATGGGCCTGCTATTGTTGTGGTCGCATTAGTTCCATCATAAGTCCAAGCAGGATTTAATGCTGCATCAAATTCCAGCCCTGATGGAATATAATCAATGACTTTGATATCTGTTACTGTACCATTTATTCCTTGATTGAATACTTGAATTTTAAACTCAATAACTTCTCCTGTTTTTATATAATTTGATGAAGTAGTTTTACGCAATGCAAGATCATAAATTTGGAAAATAGGCAATGCCAAATCAATATCATCTTCATCATCATCTGCATTATCTATTTCATCATCTTTAGCCGGGCCATCGTTGGCAGGATCATCATCAGGATCGGAATCCATATCTACAGCAGGATTTCCATCTTGATCAGCAAAACTTGAAACTTCTGCGTAGTTGTAATAATCTGTTGGGAATTCAAATCCTTTTTTGATTATCATACTCACACAAATCTTAGCAGAATCTTGTGGCAGTATTGGCCCAGGGATCACGGTTGTCATCACACCGGAATTATTTGTCCATGCCGGTGAATAATTATCACTGATAGGATCATAAATATAACCGGTTGGTATATGATCTGTAATTTCTACATTGGTCGCATTAACATTTCCTTGGTTAAACACTGTAATATAGAATTTAACGCTTTCATCCGGTAAGAAAATTCTTTCCGGTTCTACCACTGTCTTTCTTAGAGCAATATCCATAACAGGAATAATAGCCAGGTCATGATCATCTTCATCTCCATCTTCGTTATCGATCTCATCATCAACAGGATTGCCATCATTATTAGGATCAGAATCCGGAGTTGAATCCGCATCATCATTTGATCTGTCATCACCATTAGAATCAGATGCCTTTGAAATCTCTGCTGAATTGGTGTAAGCTCCAGCCATATTGCATGACTTCACTCTCAATTTTATCTCTACAAAATCATTTGTCAACGGAGCTAATGGACCGGCATAAGTTGTTGTAGCTTGTGTTCCGGACCATGTCCAATTTGGATTTAATGCAGAATCAAATTCAAGTCCACAAGGCAAATTATCAACAACTTCAATATTTGTAGCTGCAACATTTCCTTGGTTATAAATTTCTATTCTGTAATTTATTATATCTCCCTGCTTGTATGGTGCAGGCGTAGTTACCAGTTTGCGGAGAGCCAAATCAAATACTTCGATAACAGCAGGGTCATGATCATCTTCATCTTCACCTTTGTTTATTCCATCACCGCTCACATTATCATCGTCTGGAGTATTTGGAACACCACCCGTATCGTCAGTTGCATCTGTGTTGAATTTAGAATCATTATCTTCAGTTCTTGTTATACCATTCACATCAAGTGCTTCTGAAACTTCCGAATAATTTACATATCCATTGGCATCAGTAGATGGCGTGACTTCTAGAAGAATAGAAACTATTGCTGTGTCTTTCCAACATAATGATTTTTCATCATAAGTGGTTTCAGCATTTGAACCAACCAATGTCCACGTTGGATTATCGGCAGGATTGAAGACGTATCCGCTTGGAATAATGTCAGTAACTGTTACTGATTTTGTACAAATATTTCCTTGATTAATGATATAGATATTGAACTTCACCAAGTCTCCATATCGATATGGTCCCGGGTTATAAGTTAAATCTACTTTCTTCATTAAAGCAAGATCGAACACATTCAAATCTGCAGGATCATGATCATCTTGATTTCCATCAGGATCAGAAGTATCAACCACATCATCTCCAGGATAATTTGGTTCTACTGCATTTTCTTCTGTTGTATTGCTGTTTGGTTTTGAATCTATATCCGTTGCAGGATTTCCTGAAGGATCATTTGCTGACTTAATTTCTGCAGTGTTTTTATAACCATTCACACCTGCAGGACAATCAATAGCTGGAACATCAATAGTAAAATAAATATCCAATACTATAGATTGTCCGGGTTGTAGAACAGTAGATATTGTTTTTTCTGCAATGCCAAGGCTTGGATTTGTCCAACCGACATTCAATACAGGATCTGCAATAAAATTAAGTCCACAAGGATATCTATCGATGACAGTAATTTTATGAGCAGGAACACTGCCCTGATTAAACACTGTGACTGTATAATGGATTTGATCTCCATTTAAATAATTTCCGGCAACAGTGGCTACTTGTTTTCTTAAAGCGAGGTCGAAGACTTCAATTCCGGCAGGGTCATGGTCGTCTTCATTACCTCCGGGATCAACACTGGCTATATTATTATCCCCTGAACTATTAGGTAAAATAGCCAATTCTGATGCGCTATTAGATCCTACTTTACTATCGATATCTAAACTGGACTTGTCCACTCCGGCATTATCGGTAAATCCGAGAATTTCTGAATAATTGATCCAATCTTTTGTTCCTCCAGCTGTGTTAGTCAGAATTAATAATATTTCAGAATATAAACTATCACCTGGTTTTATTGGACCCGGAATTGTGGTTGTTACCGTTGGTGCTGCACCAAGCCATAACGGGTTGATAGCAGAACTGAAGGTGTAACCTGCAGGGATATAATCTGCAATTCTTATATTTCTGACATCATACGTTCCTTGATTATATATTTTAATTCTGAACGTTAATGTTTCTCCGTATGCAGGAGTTGGAATTGAGACCAGTTCTTTTTTCAAAGCAAGATCCCAAACTTCTATTGTCTCCGGATCGTGATCATCTTGATCCGCAGGATTGTTTACTGCATCATTTATAGGTGTACCGTCATTGGCCTGATTGCCATCCGGACTTGAATCAATATCTGTCTTTGTACCACCAGCTCCATCAGTCGCAGAACTAATTTCTGAAATATTAGTAAATGATCCTACTCCGGAGCAAGGTTGTAATTGCAATTGAATTGTCACTGCAATACTATCACCCGGATTCAACGGACCTACAATAGTAGTTACTGCTTCTCTTGTTACTGAGTTGTATGACCAAGTTGGTGTGTTTACTGCCAAATACAATAAACCACAAGGGATACTGTCTACTACTTGAATATTACGAGCTACAGTATTGCCTTGATTGTATATCCAATGTGTAAATGGAATTGTGCTTCCGTAATTGTATGTACCTGCTGCCGGCTTCACTTTCTTCAAAGCAAGATCAAATACTTCGATTCCTGCCGGATCGTGATCATCTTCTTCAGCTCCAAAATTTGTACTTATGATGTTATCATCATTTGTACTTCCGGGAGTAACTGCAAGTTCTGCTGCACCATTACTGGCAGGTCTTGAGTCAGCTTCTCTCGAATTGACAATTGTATTTGTATTATCTCTTATCTCTGTAATCTCAGCATAATTTGTCCAAGCATTAGCTCCTGATGATCTGATTACTCTTAATCGTATAGTGATCAAGGCACTGTCTCCAGGGTTTATCAGTGGCGCATGAACATAATTGACAGATGGAGCAGCTCCTGTCCATCCGATATTATCTGCTGCAGAATAACTGAATCCGGAAGGAATATAATCAGTAACTCTAGTATTTTGCATTGCAACGTTACCCTGATTATAAATCCAAATATTGAATGTCAACAATTGATTATAAGAATATGGACCTGCTGTTACTACAGTTTTCTTCAAGGCCATATCAAAAATTTGAATCATTGCGGGATCGGCATCATCTTCATCTGTTATACCATCTGCATTTGTATCTCTACCATCATCTCCTACATGGTCATCCGAAGAAGTTCCTGCGACACCACCTGCATCATTGGAAGGATTGTTGTCAGGTTTGCTATCAATATCATTATTGGTCATATTATTACCAAACTGATCTTCTGCTCTGAAAATTTCTGCTTTGTTTACATATCCACCCGCTGTGCTGCATGGAGCAATAGCCAATTTTATTGGATAACTTACAGAATCTCCCGGAAGGATATTTCCTGACAATGTCATTTGGGCTACCCTAGAACCTGAGCTGTAAATCCAAGCGGGTTCATTTAAGCTTAAGAAATTATATCCACATGGTATGTAATCCAAAATAGTAACATCACTGGCAGTAATACTTCCTTGATTGTAAACTTTTACTTCGAAACAAACTGTATCTCCGTATTTCCATGATGGTTTTGGATTGATCACATACTTTTTAAGAGCAAGATCAAAAATTTGAATTCCTGCAGGGTCATGATCATCTTCTTCACCACCTCTATTTGTACTTGTTATATTATTGTCATTAGTACTTCCTGGCAACACTCCGGTTTCGCCTAAGCCATTACTTCCGGCTCCACTATCTGCATCATCATTTGTTCTATTTGTTCCGGATAAATCCTGCGATGAAATAATTTCAGAATAGTTTATCCAATCTTTTGCTCCACCTGTAGATGCCTGCACTTTCAATTTAATTTCTACAAATGCGCTATCTCCAGGGTTTATTGGTCCGGCGATGGTATAATTGACATTTGGTGAAACACCTGTCCATCCCGGATTATCACCTGCTGCAAAAGCAAAGCCTACCGGAATATAATCTCTTACAACAATATTCCTTGCTGCCAATGTACCTTGATTGAATACTGCAATTCTAAAGGTCAATAAATCACCATACTTAGGTGTGGTTGTGGTCATTAACCATTTTCTCAATGCTAAATCCCACAACTGGATAGTCTCCGGATCATGATCATCCTGATCAGCAGGATCATTGACTTGGTCATTTATTGGAGTACCATCATTAGCTTGATTGGCATCCGGACTAGAGTCAATATCCGATCTTACAACTCCTAATGTATCCGAAGCTGAAGTTATCTCAGAAATATTTGTAAAAGATCCCGATGAACCACAGGCTACAAGCTCCAATGTAATATCAATAGCCAAACTATCACCTGGTCTCAACGGACCGGCTAAAGTTGTAGTCGCTTCTCTGCTAACGCTGTTATAAATCCATGTTGGAGCATTTCCCAATAAGAAATTATATCCACATGGCAAGCTGTCAACAATTTGAATATTGCTGGCAGTAACATTTCCTTGATTATAAATCCAATGTCTAAATGTTAAAGCAGTATTGTAAGTATACGGCGGAGGCGTAACGATTATTTTCTTCAAAGCCAAATCAAAAACTTGTATTCCCGCCGGATCGTGATCATCTTCTTCTCCTCCTTTGTTTGTGCTGTTAATATTATCATCATTTGTACTTCCTGGCAAGACTCCGGTTTCACCGGATCCGTTACTTCCAGGATTACTATCAGCCTCCAATGAATTTACAACTGTATTGCTAAGATCACGGATTTCTGAAATCTCAGCAAAATTTGTCCAAGCAGATCTTCCTGTAGATTGGAGCACTCTTAGTTTTATTACAATCAGAGCACTATCTCCCGGATTGATTCTTGGAGCATAGGTATAATTTACAGTTGGTGCTGCTCCAGACCATCCCGGATTGTCTGCGGCTGTATACCCAAATCCGGATGGAATATAATCATTTACTTTTGTATTTTGTAGAGCGACCGTTCCTTGATTATAAATCCAAATATTAAAAGTTAATAATTGTCCATATGAATATGGTCCTGCTGTTGCAACAACTTTTTTCAAGGCCATATCTATAATAGGAACGAATGCAGGGTCTTGATCATCTTCATCTCTGATTCCATTTCCATCAGTATCATTTCCATCATCTAAAATATGATTATCGCTTGTAGTTCCGGGCACTCCACCTACATCATTTGATAAGTTGGAATCAGGTTTGGAATCGCGATCAGGAAATCCTAATGAATTGGATGCAGAAGTTATTTCAGAATAATTCACCAGTGATGTTCCGCGGAAACTTGGAGATATTTGACATCTGATATCTATCATTGTATCAAATCCGGCTCGTACGAGAGGCAATGGGCTGACTAATGTTGCCTTATTTCCTGACAAAGTCCAATTTGGATCTATTAAAATTAATCCTGAAGGAAGTGAGTCAGTAATATTTACATTCGTTGCATCGAGGTTTCCTTGATTTGTAATTGTAATTTTAAATGTTATATTACTTCCCGGACCATAAGGTCCCGGAGTAGATGTGGTATTTATTGTTTTAGTTAATGCTAAATCAAATATTTTATCATTAATCTCCAACTCATAATCTTCTACTTCTCCTGACAATGCTAGACCTGCAGGAGTAGAAGTAGTTATACTTGTGCTTTGAGTAAGACGTAATCTGACGTATGTTAATCCGACTACCAACGAATTCGGTACGGTGTAGTTTAGAATAAATGTACCATTATCTGTTCCGGCTGGGACTGATACTTGAATTCCTTCACTGGCTTCAAAAATTCCGTTTCTATTGAAGTCAATCCAACCGGTAAGAAATGCATTTACAGCTGTTAAATTTGTAGCTCGTACAGATAGACTATAAGGAAGTCCTCTTAATCCTAAGCCTAATGGGCTAAAGCTGCTTATTCCATCTTCATCGTCTCTATTTACTAAGGTCATATTGTTATCATCACCAAGTGCGGGAGTCCCTACAGTAACAGGAAAGCCATTTGTCTCGGCATCTACAGTATCTCCTAAAAAGAGGTAAGGAATCATCACATGTTGTGCTCCGGCTACTGCAAGATTTGTTTTGTATGTATTTGGTGCATCGGACCAATCAAAGAACACAATACCGGCATCATAATCCATATTTCTAACACCATTTGGCACATACGAACTTGATGTAAATCCTGTAGTTGTGTTTGCATCGGAGTCTTTGGTGTCTGATCCTATATTGGATTTTGTAAATGTAGCTCCATTTGGTAATACAAATTTGATTACATAATCACCTGCCGGTATAGTATCAAAAATATAAAACCCGTTGGCATCTGTATATGTACTTCCAATTGGAACACTCAAATCATTTCCTTTATACATGAAGACTTGAACATTGGACACGCCCGGCTCATTTGCATCTTGAATTCCATCAAAATTATAGTCTAACCATACAGTATCTCCAATGGCTGTATTTCCACATTCCACAACATCTACATTTGCAATATAAAATGCCGGACATCCATTGGCATCAAGATAATCTAATCTATATCTTTTGGCTTCTGATATACCATAAGCTTCCGTTTCAGGATTATTTGGATTAACAACAGCAACCGAAGGAGTCCATTGATAATTTGTTCCACCTGTTGGACCGGCCAAATTGAAATTAGGACCAACACAGACCTGATATTCTATACTATCTCTAATTTCTGGGAATATAGTAATAGCTACTGTGTCGTAATCAACACATTGATTGTTTCTTGTAGTACGCAACAAAAATCTTTGGATAATATTTGTCGACCCTGTATTTCTCATTAAGAAATTAACCTGTGTTGTATCCACACTGGATAAAGCTGTGATATTACTTCCTAAATAAGCTAACCATTTATATTTTACATTTTTAGTAAGTGGCATTGGCCCGATTCCGGTCAATAATGTATTGGAACAAACACTATCTGCTCTAATAAACATTTGATCCAATTCAGGATAAGATAAAAATGAAGTCTGCACCATACATACGCAGGATGTTGCAGGGTTTATAACTGCCATCAAACGACAGGTTGTTCCTGACATTACTGTATCACATGCTGACAAAGTCAAACTATCTCCACTAGCTAAAGCTACAGTAAACGTACGTTGAAATAATTTTACATCTCCGCTACCTAAATCCCCATCTCCATCTTCGGCATATACCTCGAGTGTTATTTCAGATCCTACCGGAGCATCTTCTCCGGTGTTTTTAATTTCAAAAGTATAGCATACTTCTTCCATATTAGGAAGAATAGCGCGTGTCCTTGTCGTTAAGTTGGTTATTCCAATTTCCGGTTTCACAAACGTTATAAATTCTTCTGTCTCATCAGATATTGCCCTTACATCACAGGTTGTTCCGTCGGCTACACAGGTTGCAGGTTTTGAGCTAAAAGTGTAGGCCGTTATCGGATAAGCTCGACAAGCTTGTTGCGCATCTTCCGAAATGATATTAAACTTAAATCTGACTAATGTCCCCGGTGTAAGTCCATCCGAAATATCCCAAATCAAAACTTCTTGTCCATTGATGGTTTGGATTATAGGTGGAATGTTTGGAGCATTTGAAATCACCATAAAACTTCCTGCCTTATAATGCACACCCGGAGGCAAAGTAACCAAAATAGAATCTTTGGAGCCTGTAGGAATACTACCCGGTTGAACAGCAAATTGAACATTAATTGTAGACTCATCCATATTGCACGGATTGAGTGTATCTGCATTTATTTCTACTTCTGTTTTATAAATTTCCGGTATGCCATTAATACGAAGTGGTGCGGCCGGTGAATAAGCATAGTTTGTAAGTTCACCGCATGAATTGTATGCCCAACTCAAAAATCTTGCTCTACCACCGGAGGCATAGTTACAAGTTGTTCTTGTAGTAAACTTAACAAACAAGTAATTTTTCCCTAGCATTAAAGTACCTGGAAGTCCTGAAGTCCTTAATACTGAATCCAAGCTAGACACATTAATTTCCCAAGTATTTCCCACTGTATTAATTGGATCTACAACAGCTCTCCATGTTGCATCGAGATAATTTCCACTAGAAGGTGGCAAATAGGCCAGCATAAATGAGCCCGGCACATAGACCTGTCCATTAGGCAGATCAAACTGGAGGTTTACATCATTCAAAGATCCAAGTAAAGTACTCGAAAGCTGAATAACATAATCTTTGGTGGTACATAAATCTGCTAAGACCGGAGCCTCAGGATCTTTTATAATCATACCAAGCTGTGCATCAACCGGCTCAACATAGAGTGTTACAGGATTATTACAATCGGCTTCTGCCAATGAGAATGGATAATTTTTACATTCCCATCCTGTATTGACTACAAAACTATCAATATTACAATTATTTCCTGTTACACAGATTTCGAATACTCGCGTATATGGTAAACTGTTCACAGCAGAGTTCATTACTCCTATCTGATAAATTCCAACTATTGGTGTATATGTAATTGGTGAAGCAGGATTTGTTATATCTTTTACGGAATTTACCAAAATCCCACCCGATGTATTATTTACAGTAAGCCATGTTAAGTCTGATCTATAATCACTTGTATTGACCAATTGAACTTCAAAACAAGTTGTTTCACTTATAAGTTGCTGTGTTTTAATTGGAGCTTGAATTGATAATCTTGGCGCTCCGATATATCCATAGGCCAACGCATTAGTATTATCAAATGTACTCTGAGGTGGTCTCGCAACTCGACCTGCTCTAAGATAACTGTAACCAAAGACAGACGGGTCCATACTGAATTCATATACAGGTTTTTGATTGTAAAAGTAGTTCGTAGTAATCGGAGAATTGCATGACCCTCGGAATCTAGGGTGTCCAGCAAACCTAAATCCTTCGTCTGCGCACAATTCACCAAAATTATCTCTTACAAAATCTAAAACTCTAAAAATTATTGTATCTCCAATAATAGATAAATATGGCGATGTTATAGGCAACTCCCCATAATAATATCCTTGATTGATTGAGCCCGGACTATCCAAATCTCCATATACTCCAGAATTTAAAGTCACATTACCTATTGGATTAGGCCTCCCTATAAAATCTTTAGCATAAAAATGCCACCGGTATCTATCGTATTCAAATCCCGGGGCAACATATGATTTATGAGTAATAGGATAAGACTTGGGAGTTCTGTATTCAAACGGAAAATAATCCAAGGTATTTGATCCAATGAAAAATCCTGTCCAATCGTATCCATTGTATCCCAAAGTACATCCTCCAAAATTGGATCCATTAGCCGAAGACAAAAAATGCTTCATCTCAACATAGTAAACACGATCTCGTATATTATCACAGGCATATCTATCTATTGCAGGAACATCCCATAAAGTGTCATGAGTTGCAAAGCTATAATCATCGATAATCAATGGTTTTAATACATTCCCATCTGTATATTCATTAAACGTATTATCACTCACGGTGAATAAAACGGTTACTTCTACAGTATCATTATTCTCATACACCAAATCTGCAGGTACAGCATTCCCCAAATAATTTAAATTTCCAGGATGGAGATTAGTAATTACTTGCGTACCTGATGGAAATTGTTGCAATAAATCTGCTGTGTACATTGTGCCATCTTCCTTGGTAATTTTTACAGATCCTCCAAGTGGCGTCAAAGTAGCAGCAAATCCTGATGGCAATTGCATGACAGAAAATGCAGCTTCCCATTGTGGATGAGCTACACTGGTAACAAATTTGCCTCGATAGACAGCCTTTAATGTATCTCCTGCAATAAAACGATCCAATGCAATTAAATTATCATTTATTGATCCGGTTGCATCCGGTTTGTAATCATTATTGTTATCAGGTTTTTCCTTAGTAACACGATCAATGTTGAACGCTAATGGAATAAGACCTTCACAAGGTTCACAACTTGGACACTTTAATTGCATATCCAACTGATTGGTACAAGATACTAGTTGTCCTTTATCACAATCTGTACAATTCTTATCCGGTGAAAAATAGACTCTGTTGAAAATTCTTGGTGTTCCTCCCTGACTACATGGAGGTCCTGTCTCATCACAATCTCCAATTACATTGAGTTTAAATTGAAGTCCTTCCGAGTATATAAAAGTCGAAGGAAAATTGCTGAACTCATAGTCTACATACAATGTATCCGGGCCTGCTGCTTCATTGTCTATATATTGAACCCTTGAAGGATTCCACACAACTCCGTTCCTTCCGTAATATTTAATATCTGCGGTAGCAAGGTCTCCATTTGTTCCATTAAAATCAAGTCCTTTTTCTATAATATATTCAACTCTAAAAATACCATTCGGAAATCTTGCTCTATTCGCTAACCATGAATTGGCAACTGAACTTCCGGTATAATTTACGGTTTGAACTTGATTATTGTATATTGCTGCAGGACCCTCAACGAACATGCTCTGAATCGCTCTCCAATCCGTAGTGTTCACCTGAGCAAGTTGATATCTGTTTAGATGACATGGATCTTGATAAGACGCAGGTGAAGCCCAGTTCGGGTCTCCCCAGTTTAAGATAGCAAAATACCAATTCTGCATATCACAGTAGCTCAAATCCTTGCTGCATCCACAAGTTTTATAATCCATGACATACTCTATCCATAAAGTATCTCCGGCATTTAATTTAAATTCATTCAAATTATAATCTGCTGTACGGATATTACTTCCACTGACAGGACAGTTTCCATTTTGTGCAACCAGCCAGGTCTTATATGGAGATGGATGAAATGGAGTTCCATATCTTCCTATTCGTACCATAACAGAAGCCGTATCTAAACTAACATTAAGCTCACCCCTATAAACAGATAATGAAAATTTAATGCTGTCTGCATACGTGGTTCCTGAGTTGAAAATAATAACTCGTTGTTTTGGTTTATTCGCATAATAACAGGCAGGAATTCCTTCTGCATATTCCGCGGGAGTTAATAAATCCCATGTGGTTCTTACATTCAAAACAGGTCGTATAAATCCAAAACGCAAGCCTGAGGTTCTTGATGCTTGCTCACATCTTCCCAGAACGGTTCCATCACAACCGTAACGAACGCCTCTTACTATATCCGGAAAGTTTGTAGAACACAAATCTGTGTACCACACTTCTTTAAACATGATCAATTCATTGAATTGAAAATAGCTGGTATTGTTAGGATTAGGGCCGGGCATTGCTTGGCTTATAGCATTTAGATCTACCAAATAAAATGTAGTATCACCGGATGTTCCGGCAATAGGAAGTGAATAACTTCCTACATAAACCGCAGTATTGGTTAACAATGGGTGATCTTTTACCCAATATAAAAATTGAGCTAACTTACCGTCACCGGCATTTACGACACTCACTTTGATCGTATCTGTCAATCCTAAACTACCGTCATATATAGAAGCAAAGGCTCCGGTTTTGGTTAATCCCGGTACATTGTTCCCTTGAATTGCAGGAATAGAAAGTGAAGGTTTTACCACCTCAAAATTTCCAGTATTTCTAGTCTCTGTCATGGGGATAGGCCCGGGTTTATTGTAGTCAACATGGACATTAAAATTAGATGGAGTACCGGCCAAAATTCTTGGCAATGCTCCACAATCTACATTAACTCCCACTTCAAACAATGTGGTATCTCCTAGAGCAAGATCCTCAATACTAAAAGACGGAATGCTTGGATTTAAAATAGATACAGCTTTACCGCCAAGATGATTCAATGTGCCTGAAAACTGAAACCCCTGTAGCGTTGTAAAAGCCACGCGGGCAACCACATCCGTCAAGGTAATTCCAGCCCCTCCGGAAATATTCTCGATTCTGACCAATACTTTCTTTTCATCACCGCAGACAGAAAATCTGTTCTCTCCTACAAGAGGCACTCGGACCTGAATTAATAAATTATTTTGGGCAGTAAGCTTATTGAAATTCCAAAATAAGCAAATAAATGTAATCAACACAACGCTGATGCTAAAGCGAAACAGCTGCTTCATATACGTAAGTTTAGTAGTTTTCAAAAATCCGTACTAAACTCGTAAAGCTCTTTGCTTAGAATTAAACTCTATTGGAATGAAGCACAAAAGTAAATTGAGATCTTTACATATTATACATTAAATTAATATATTATTTAACATAATTTATTTTAAATTGATTATCAATATTTTAAATATAATATAAATTTTATATTATGGAAACTAAATAATTTAAAATTCAAATTTTAGCTTGTTTTAAATCAATTTTCAATACTATTTAAGCTTGTTTTGAGGTAAATAGGAAATATTATTTCGCAAATTAGAATCCAATATCATTCCCGTTCATACAATTGAAGAATATTACAATAAATGCATTTTTGTTACCTCAGATTATTCTGACAAATTGGATCCTTGAGACCTATTCAAAGTAGGTATTTCTACAAAACAAAATCTGCTTACCATTGGAGCAATAAACTTTTCTTATACCTTTGTTCCCATGTCAAAACTTAGCTTCTTATGATATTTAGCGATCAAAAAATACTTGAATCTATACAAGATAAGCTCATTGTCATTGAGCCATTCGACATGTCTAATCTGGGGACAAACTCCTATGATGTTCATCTTGGCAAAACATTGGCGACCTATACAAATCCGACCCTAGATGCTAAGCTCCATAACCAAATTGAATATTTCGAAATACCGGAAAATGGCTTTCTATTAAAACCGGGAACTCTTTACCTTGGTGTTACAGAAGAATATACCGAGACTCATAATGCAGTTCCATTTCTTGAAGGCAAATCCAGTGTCGGAAGATTGGGCATAGATATCCATGCCACTGCAGGAAAAGGAGACGTAGGGTTCTGTAATTATTGGACTTTAGAAATAAGTTGTGTACTTCCTGTAAAAGTGTACGCCGGCATGCCAATAGGACAGTTGATTTACTTTGCTATAGAAGGAAATATTTTAAATTTATATAATAAAAAAGTTTCTGCTAAATACAATGAAAAAACCAAACTTCCGGTAGAAAGCATGATGTGGAAAAATAAATTTTAATCTCTTAATTTTTAAAACGAAAAATTCATAAAAATACCTACAGGGGGTATCGTAATTAATGCAAGTCCTGTGCTAGAACTGATCCCAAAAACCAAATAGGTTTCTGTAGAAAGAGCTAGATTGGGTAAAATATAAAATTCCACCCCAGCAAATGGAGCTATCCCTGTAGCGGATTCAAAACTGGAATTAGCCCCCCCCGGAATCCCTAAATCCCCACCAAGGGATACAAGTTCTATCCCGTTAATAAAAGACCATTTAGAGGAGATTTCTCTTCTCCTTTCATAACCTAAGCCCAAGCTCAATGTTGGAACATCATCATTGGACATATCAAGAACTCTCATGTTCATAGAAAATCTAAAAGCATACTTTCTCCCATAATATTTCACTCTGTAGGCAAAGGGTCCGTTGAATTGTAGTCCATTTCCAAATGGAATCAACTTAGTAATTAATGGGCTTATATTTATCCCGACTTCGGTATGTCTTACTTTTCTTACTTCTTTAGGATTAGGCTTTATATCTTCCCATTCTTGACCAACGGCCACATTCCCAAAAAACAAGCTCAAAAAACATATTCGAAACAGAAAATTCAATGAAACAAAAGATGCTATTTTTTCCATATTGTTTATCTTACAAGGTTCTAAAAAAGGCATTCAACTCAATCTATTGAAATCTTAAAATACAGTTTAAACTAGGTAATCTTGTAGCATTATATCCTTATATAAAGATAAAGCGAATAAGGAGCCACACCTGTACCTTGAATTTTATTCGTCTCAAAATCTTGTGTGACTGTTCCTGATTCTTCTATTCTTCTTTGTTGGTTGGCGTAGGCCAACAATAGAGCGCTTTCTATACTCAAGATAATTCTTGAGCTTAATGTGAAATTCGCTCCAACAATGGGTCCTACGGAATATGTTTTCTTCCTATCTAATATGGTTGTCAAGATCGAATTATTTATAAAATCGTCAAAACTTGATGATTCTGATAGATAGCCATATCTAAAATCAAGACCATACAAGAGATCAAATCTATTGTTAATTTTTAATCTCTTTTCCAATCCAATTCTAAATCCTGCCTCTGTTAAATTGTTAGTTATCACTGTATTGTTTGTAAATTCGGTATTGCTAGGATTTTTGAAGTTTCCGGCAACTCTTAAGTGCATTTTCCCTAAGTTATACTTCAAAAGTAATATTGAAGGGTCTCCTTCGGACACAGCATTTACTGCCAAAATATTGCTCAATACCCCTGTCACATTCATTCCTATCTCAAAATTCCTTTCCTGTGCTGAGGTTGAAGAAGAAAAAATGCAAAAAAACAATGTAATTTTTAAAAGAAAGTTCCTCATAAAATTAGCTTTATTGTACTTATAATAATTCTTAACTCTTTACATGTGCCACTCTGACAATTTACTTCAATTCCTAAAATTGCCAATGCATCTTATACCGGTAATTTCAACATAGAATGAAAAATGGACCACTCTTGACACGTGATCAGTCAACAAGCGAAATCCTATTCTTTACTCAGCCCTATTGCATCCTCACCCTCAGAAAAATAGAGATCCAACGCCTCTTCTTATTAATTTCATTGCAAGATATTAATTTACCTGCAAAAAATAACTCTATCTTGTCAAAAAATTACTCATAGGAGACAAAATAAGTGATTTCTGTAGCCATCATAAGGAAAATTAATGTCTAAAAAACGAAAAAATATAGGCCTAAGTCCGGGTTCACTGATCTATCATGGAGAAGTAAAAGTGAACCCTCCATCTTTTATAAATATTGAATACAATTCAATAGAATATCATGAAAGGACGGATTGGACAACATTACTTACCAAAAGAAAGGAAGGCACACTACTTTGGTTGGATTTTAAAGGCCTTCATGACATCCCACTTATCGAAAAAATAGGTGAGGCTTTTTCTATCCACAGGTTGCTCTTGGAAGACATCTTGGATACATCGATGAGAAGCAAGATTGACCTTGACAATAATGGAATATTAGCTATATGCAAAAAGTTAAAATTTGATCCGATAAATAAAAATATTCTTCAGGAACAGATTTCCATTTATTTAGGCAAAGACTTCTTATTAAGTTTTCAAGAGGATGAAGATGACACCTTTGCACAGATAAGACAGCGTATGCAAGCTCAAGGAAGTAGAATAAGGCAGAATCGCTGCGATTATCTTTTCTATGCTTTATTGGACTATATTGTGGATCAATACTTTTTGCTTTGCGATCAGATGGAAGAACAGATAAAAGACATAGAAGAGGAAATCTACTTCAAGCCCTCAGATGCTGCTCAACATAAATTGTATATACTGCGAAGCCAAATCCTACAGATCAGAAGACAGGTAATTCCACTCAGAGAGGAGATAAGTTTAATTAGAAAAGCTGATCATCCGTTATTGGAAAAGGCGAATCAAATTTTCTTTAGAGATTTGGAAGACCATATATTTAACATCACGGATATATTAGACAACACTCGAGAAATAATTTCAGGGTTAAGAGAAATGTACATGAATAAAGTAAATCTGGAATTAAATCAAGATATGAAATGGATGGCCTCTGTAAGTACTTTGGCTATCCCAATATTATTCCTTACAGGAGTTTACGGTATGAATTTTGATTTTATGCCGGAGCTTAAGTGGAAATATGGATATGCACTATGGTGGCTGTGCATCATAACTATTCTATGTACAATGATCTATTATTTTAAAAGAAAGCGAATGTTGTAACTCTTAGATTAGGTTTCAGTGATTTGCAATTTAGCAATACCCTAAATCTTCATCATCTTCAAGAAAATCTTGTTTTTTCTTGGACTCATTCTCTTCTTTTGTAGTTGACTTCAGAAAAATGCCTTTTTTCTCTTTAGTCTCTTTTTCCTCTTTAGAGGATTTTAATTTAAAAATGTTACGCATGCTTTATATGCTGTTTGATATGTTCGTGGATTCGATGCAAATATAATAAAAAAAATGTATATATTATTAAGACGTTAACAATAAATTAAAGTCACAAATGGCCTATTTTTTATTCAAAAAAAAATCTTCAGGGTATTCCCTGTATTTCCCAGCTGTTTAATCAATGTAAACCCCGATAAGAAAGAATGCCTTATATTAATTGTAAAAAGCTGCTAAAATATTGATTTATTAGTATTTATTTTGAATGTATTAATATTTTAAAGGTTAAATTTTTAAATTTAGTAAATAAATAATGAATAATTCTTATCTTAGCTCCCGGTTCAATTTTTTAAAAAAAATAAAGTCCATGCGAAATTCAATTTTATTCTATTTCTTTTTAGTTCTTTGTTTTTGGAACTATTCTTTTGCGCAAACTATAGTTTTGACTCCGCACACTTATTCAAGAGCAGATCAATTGAGTACTAAATTTGCCAATTTCAAAACCTATTCTCTTGATATTCCGGCTATTCAAGCTGAGTTGTCAAAAGAAAAAGACAATTACTATAATGTAGTTTTTCAAAATGAAAAAGAGCGATTGAGGTTTGTGTTTTTTGAATATGATGTTTTTTCTTCTAAATACGAAGGCGTTTGGCATTCCCCGGGTGGAACTATTAAAACACCAAGAAATAAATCCCTTAGAACATTCAGAGGAGCTATGAAAGAAGATCAGGGGGCCACTGCAACTTTGACCATTGCCAATCAGTTTTTCTTAATGACCTACAACTATCAGGGCGAAGAGTATATTTTGGAACAAATTCCTTATGCTTTCAATCCCAATTTTGAACCCATATACATCCTCTATAAAGGCAGTGATGTCATTCAAGACAACAGCCCAAAATTGTGTGGATGGGAGGAACTCCAAAAACACAAGCATCGCGTACAACAAGATGAACCAAAAATCAAAAGTAGAAATCCTAATTGCGTTGAGGTGGAAATAGGATTTGCTTCTGATTATCCATTTTCGACTGCCCATGGAGGAGTAAGCGGAACCGAAGCTTATATGGGTGCTCTTATGTCATACTCGCAATCTCAATGGGATGATGATTTCCCTGTAGAAATGCAATATGCAGTGGTTGGATTTTTTGTTCCGCAAGACCAATTGTCAGATCCTTTCAATGGCTTGACAGATATTTTCGCGTATTGGGATGCAATGGCGGGTGTTGTCAATCCCACCTATCTTCCACCTAATGATGTTGCAACAGCTTGGACAAATATTTTTACCTCCGGAATTGTTGGTCTTTCTTCTTTTGATGGAGTTTGTAATGCGAATGGTGTCAACATTTGCAGTGAATTTACAACTGGCTTTGATTGTCTCAGACAATTACTCTCTCATGAGCTTGGCCATAATTTTAATGCAACTCATGTTGGATCTCCTACCATCATGTTTCCTTCGGTCAATTGTTCTAATTCCTGGGATCTCTCTAATGTAAATCAAATTATGGATTATGTTTCCAATGCATTTTGCCTGTCCCAGTGCACCGGTGGCTTACCAATTCCGGTGGCCGAATTTACTTGGAATCAAACCGAATTCTGCGGTATCGGAAAAATCCAATTTACAGATCAATCTCAATATACTACAACTTGGAAGTGGACATTCCAAGGAGGTACACCTTCCACTTCTACCAACCCCAATCCTCTTGTAACTTACAACACAACCGGAGATTACGAAGTAACATTAGAGATTTCGAATACACGTTGCAAAGTAATCAAGAAAGAGGTTATCCATGTTGAAGTGTTATCAGCTCCAATTCCGGATTTCGGCTATACTCAGGAAGAGTTGGTGTTTAGCTTTATCAATTTAACCCAGCATGGTGAATCCTATCTATGGAAGTTTGGAGATGGACAAACCAGTACAGAATTTGAACCTATTCACGAATATGCCAAAGAAGGAGATTATCAAATAGAATTACAAGCTACTAGTGCCGCTTGTGGCACTAAAATCATTAGAAAAAATATTGAACTTTACTATGTTCCATTTGCCGATTTCGAGGCGGATACTATCTTCGGTTGTGCCCCGGCTTCAATTCAATTTCATGATCTCTCTTCACCCAATGTCATTCGTTGGGATTGGGATTTTATTGGTGGGTCTCCAAGATATTCTTCTCAAAAAAACCCCATTGTGACCTACAATAATCCGGGGGTATATAATGTCAAATTAAGTGTAGAAGGCAGAAGATATGGTGGGACAGCCAGAAAAAATATGTATATTAGAATTGACAGCATTCCTTTATCCAAATTTGATGTACAAATCTCAGGATCCGATGCTCAGTTTAGCGATCAATCCAAATATGCCGGAACTTATTTTTGGGAATTTGGTGATGGTGCTACAAGCAATTCATCCAATCCTACTCATCGCTATGCTGATGGAAGATATGAGGCAAAACTTACCGTAACCAATGCTTGCGGTTCAACAACAAGCAAACAAAATATTGTCATCGGCAATAGACCTGTTGCAGGGTTTGAATCCAACATACAAAAAGATTGTGTCCCTTATCAAGTGCAATACGACAATAAATCTACTTCTGCAGCAACCGATTTCCTGTGGACTTTTCCGGGAGGAAATCCAAGCTCAAGCACTTTAAAAAATCCATTGGTGACTTACAGTACACCGGGAATTTATGATGTTCAACTTATTGCTTTCAATACATTGTATCGCGATACTCTAACTCATCAAATGTACATCCATGCCAACGCAGCTGCGATCCCTGACTTCAAAACTGCTGTAACGGGATTCACTGCAATGTTCAGTAATCTCACACAAGGATCCGGTACTTCGTACTCTTGGGATTTTGGCGATGGCAAGACAAGTACAGATGTCAACCCAAGTCATAACTACGGCAAAGAAGGAGAATTCCAAGTCAAACTCACTACAGAAAATGAGTGTGGCAAAAAAACAATCGAGAAAACGGTGGCCATTTATCTTATTCCGAAAGTCAATTTTGCAGTGGATACATTCAGAGGTTGCAGACCATTTACGGTTCAATTTTATGATCAATCTTCTCCGGATGTTATTGAATGGAACTGGCAGTTCGATGGTGGAAAACCTGCTAGCTCAACAGATAAAAATCCGATCATCGTATATGAAAAATTTGGTTCTTATACCGTAAAACTTACTGTAAAAAATGGAAACGGAACTAACAATGTTACCAAGTTGAAGTTTATCCAAATCACTCCTGACGTATATTGTAAATACAAACGAAATCCCAAAATCCCGAATACGGATGGCTTAAATACCGCTCAGATTATTGCTCTAGAACAAGAGGAATTGCAAGAGTTCAATGTTGTTTTATATCCTAATCCTGCAGACGACCATCTCTCTATTGAAACTCAAGGAATAAAACAAGCTCAAGTAAGAGTAATCGATCTCACAGGAAGAGTGGTGTTGCAACAAATCATAAGCAACACAAAAACTGAACTGTCCACGTCAGAACTTCAGTCCGGCACGTATCTTGTAGAAATTCAAAATGACGAACATTATTTTGTTCAAAAAATAAACATCATGCGATAGAAATTTATTCTAAATAATTCTTTATCTTAAAAAGCCAATAAGGGATGCAACATAAAAATAGCATTCCTTATTGGCTTTCATTTTGATAAAAATATTCCATTATTAAATAATCTGCTTTTTCAAATACACAAATAATAAAATGAAAACCATACTACTTTTCCTACTGGTCATCACCTATACTTGTCCTAGCTCAAAAATTCATGCTTCGAACTATCAGCCCGGAGACACATTAAGTGTATTCAGTCTAAAAGGGATAAATTTAAGAGAAAATTACGGCAAGTCCGCCAATATCCTTGCGACACTGCATTTAGCTGATCAAGTCATCGTAGTAGAAAATTTCCAAGACAATAAAACCTATTTTGAAACTATAGATGGCCTTCAAGGATATTGGGTAAAAGTCCTTTACGATAGCATTGTTGCTTATGCTTTTGATGCATATCTCAGCTCACTTCCTATTCCATCAAATCTGACTACAACACAAAAAACCAACCAGGGCAAATATTATGAAAACGCAAAATTAATTTTTGCATTTGAAAATTATTTGCAAGAAAAGTTTTTACATTTTTGCGAACCTTTATATTATTACAACACCACTGGGGGCGAAACTACAAGTACGTTTTTAAAACTACAAAAACTAAATCGAGATTTCACGAAGAGCAGTACCAGTGGATGGGAATTTCAAAGTACCGAATTGCTTATGCCGAATATCAGACTTGCTGAAATTACAAATTTGATCATACTTCTTGCTCAATACAGCGACATCAGTTCTCCCACTCTAAATAAAATCATTTCTGATGTTAAGAAAATCAAAGAAAATAATCAATTTTTCTATCCAATTCATTCCTCAGAGTTTCTTAAAATTAACATTAAAAAATATCCTACAAATAATAATCAGCTAAATTATTCATTGGAGATTATCCTTATAACCGGATAAACTCTCTGTCAAACATCCTCCAGTCTAAACCAAATGGGATTCGCAATGCAAAAGCTAGTATTTCTTATATTAATAAGCTGCATTTTTTTGACCTGTAACTAGAAAGATCCTCTGCTTGAGGTTGGATTCTATTATAGTCATTGGTTGGAGGAACTCATGGTAATCAAATAAAAATGGTAAGCAAGTAGAAATATGCAACATACTTCTGTACACCTCTTTTCATCAAGATACATTAAAATACCAATGCATGGAATGCCCAATTGGAAAAACCATCATACACTTGCGGCAATTGTACAGCTCCAACATTAAAGTTGAGGCAGATTTTGAAGAGTAAAGAATAAATTCAAGAATTTTTCGGAAATTGGAAAATAATACATTCTATGGGATTCTCTAAAAATCTGCACAGACGACAGCTGTATATTATTCTATAGCAATGTTAAATATAAAGATTACTTATATATTATGCATTCAGAATTTAATTTGACTGAAGAACTAAAATTAGTGACGAATCCTAATTTTTTATTCTATAAAAGTGTCACAGATTCAGAACCGGTTGAGATAACTGTTTATTATAAAAAACAACGATAAATTGAATCATAATACTCAAGGCCTGCACTTGTATTTTAGTAACTTAAATTTCATAGTTAAAGTTTGTTTGTCAAAAGAAGATAAGTAAAGGGAGCGTTGGTGCTGTGAGCCTATAGGAGAGTAATGATTTTTTAACTCAAAGAAAAAGTACATGAAAAATACGAGAAAAGTTGTCAGTAGTTTTCTATGGATTTTATAATTTTTTCAGTGCGCAAGAAAAAACGAACCCAAAGTATTTAATTAGTATCCCGCAAAGTGCTTAAGCAGAATAATTATTCCGGAAATTTATCTTAAAGAGGGATGCTGAATAATGTTGAGCAGAATTAAAGACCTCGTAATCGATTTTAACTTCGCTAAATATCATATTAAATGCTTTCGCTAAATCGTCAAATACTAATCGAACAATAAGTATTGAAATAACCTTTCATGAACAAAAAGTAAAACAATAGCTCGGAAGATGCAAAACCTATACCTGATAGGAATGGAGGTGCTGTGCACCGAAGTGGATAGCAGGACCGAGGATCAATTCAATTGGATAGCATCTGCATATCCAAAATAATATCAATCTTAAACTGAGGAACATAATGTAAAAGATTCCAAGCTACAGAACTCTAAAAAAAAATTAAGCTTGGTTGACCTCTTCTATAAAGGATTGAATAGTTTGCGATCCCTGGTCTCCTGATCCCTGTCTGCGAACAGAAATATTGGCTTCCGTACTTTCTTTTTCACCGACTATAAGCATGAATGGAATTTTCTTTAGCTCATTGTCTCTGATTTTTTTGCCTATCGATTCTACTCTATCATCAATAGTGCCGCGAAGTCCTGCTGCGCTCAGCTGTGACTGAACCGACTTGGCATAATCCAAATACTTGTCACTCACCGGAAGAATACAATACTGCTCAGGTGTAATCCAAAGCGGGAACTTCCCTGCACAATGCTCCGTCAATACACCTATGAATCTCTCCATAGACCCAAACGGTGCGCGATGGATCATCACAGGACGATGCTTCTGATTATCGGGACCAACATACTCCAACTGAAATCGTTCCGGCAAGTTATAGTCCACCTGAATTGTACCAAGTTGCCATGATCTTCCCAGAGCATCTTTGATCATAAAGTCTAGTTTGGGCCCATAAAAAGCCGCCTCTCCATAAGCAGTCACCGTAGTCAATCCCGCTTCTTGAGCTGCTTCTATAATCGCATTCTCTGCCTTCACCCAGTTCTCCTCGCTGCCTATATACTTACTTTTGTTTTCAGGATCTCTCAAGCTGATTTGAGCCGTGTATTGGTCAAAACCCAACTTCTTAAGAACAAAAGTAAGAAGCTCCAACACGTTGAGGAACTCTGCTTTGACCTGATCAGGAGTACAGAACAAATGAGAATCATCTTGAGTAAAACAACGCACTCTGGTGAGACCGTGAAGCTCTCCACTTTGCTCATAGCGATACACTGTTCCAAACTCAGCAATACGCAGAGGAAGTTCCTTATACGATCTAGGCTTATGCCCAAATATTTCACAATGATGAGGACAGTTCATGGGCTTGAGAAGAAACTCCTCGCCCTCTCTTGGTGTTTTTATAGGCTGAAAAGAATCTTTGCCATACTTCTCCCAATGGCCGCTGGTGATATAGAGATTTTTGTGTCCGATATGAGGAGTAATAACGGGAATATATCCACGCTTAAGTTGTTCGGCTTTAAGGAAGTCTTCCAAACGTTGGCGTAGTGCTGTTCCTTTAGGCAACCAAATCGGAAGTCCTGCCCCTACTTTTTCAGAAAACATAAAGAGCTCTAACTCCTGGCCGAGCTTTCTATGATCACGTTTTTTTGCT
>DEQQ01000057.1 GCA_002360455.1 Saprospiraceae bacterium UBA3362 | reverse complement strand
GTTTATAGGGGGTCAGTGCAATATTGGATTTATTTATCCAGTGTTTCTAATTTTGCCTTCATTTCATTGGACTTGTTCAAGTCCCCTTTTTTAGCGTATATTTCTTTCAATGCAATAATTGTATTCTTATCTTTAGGATCCATCTGTATGGCTTTTTCGAAGAATGGCAAGGCTTTATCAAAGTAAGAATTCATTTCTGCTTTCTTTTCATTATACTTTTTAGTACCTTCTTTGGAGTAATCGCTTGCATATTTGTTTACTTCTTTTCCTACCTGTGCCGCTTTATTGTATTGCATTGCCCCCAAGCTGTATGTAGCAACAAAATTATTGGGATCTTTTTCTAAAGCCTGGCCGTAATACTTACCGGCTTCAGAAGCATATTCATCTGCTTTAGCAGATGTTCCTTTTTCCCATTCGGTTTGACACAAATTTTCATAAACATTACCCAAAGTAGTGTAGATAGAAACATTATTCGGTTCTTTTTGAATAGCCAATTTTAACTTATCGGTTAATTCAGACAATCTGCCTTTATTTAAATAATGATTGATTTCCATGAACAGCATGGCATTATCATTAGGATATTTTGTTCTTCCTTCTACCAACACTGATTCTGCTTTAGCTGTGTCTTTAGTGGCCAAATAGTGCTCGTACAATCCTTGATAAACGGTCGCCCCGCCCCCATTTTCATCATTATATCCTTTAGCTCTCAATTCTTCTAAATAAGGCAAAGCAGCCTCTTTATTGGAACTATTCAATCCGGCCAGGGCAGTAACATAAACCTGATTCAAATAATCTTCAGATTTAATGAATACACTCTTCATATTTCCTGCTTGCAATGCCTTATCGATATTCATCATTGCCTCAAAATTCTTGAATGCCATGTCCTTATTTGTCGCAAAGGTATTGTATCCGAAATTTTGTAAATATGCCACGCACTCTTGCATTCCGTTTAAGGCATCTTTAGTCTCAAATCCTTTTGCAGCTGTTTCTTTAGCTTTGACAAAGGCTTCATAAGCCATAACTGCTGTTGATGGATCTGTCAACTTATGATTTTTAATAAGCACTAACGAGTCATTTTGCATGGCTGATAAGGAATTGTAGATTCCTCCTTTGGTAATCCATGTTTTGTGCAATGATTGGACGGCAGGATTTTTAGAAACCTCGTCAATCAATGCCTTCGCTTCGAAAATTTTTTGCTTATTGTTTTTTGGATCAAGATTGTATAATCCATAAAGTTTATCAGCCTTTTTTACATCTTTTTCTGGCTCTTGTGCAACCAAAGTAAGCTGTACCGCTGCAAGTAAAACTAATAAAAGAACTTTTTTCATTTTATAGAGAATATTTGTTTTTCTAGATAACTAAAATTATGCCATTACAATTCAATTCCTTGGCTTAAAGTATTGTTAAATCATTCTTCAGAATCATCTACTCCGGGAACAAGAGGATCCACAGGCTCATCTAAAGCTGCAATAGTGGGCTCCGAATCATCCTTTTTTACCACCGCAACATCTCCGATGCCGTCGCCTTCATCCAAACGAATCAATCTCACACCCTGCGTGGCACGGCCTAAAATCCTGAGAGAATCCACTGACATTCGGATCATAACCCCGTTGGTTGTTGTAATCATCAAATCGTCAGAGGACTGCACACTTTTTATGGCGACCAAATGGCCGGTTTTATCTGTAACATTAATTGTTTTTACGCCTTTGCCTCCTCGATTGGTAACACGATAATCTTCCAGATCGGATCTCTTTCCGTTTCCTTTGGCAGAAACTACAAGAACATTAGACTCCTTATCATTAATATCTATGCAAATCATCCCAACCACGTGATCTGCCCCATCGCTGTCCAAAGTTATGGCTTTAACTCCTGCAGCATTTCTTCCCATAGGCCTTACTTTGGATTCCGAAAAACGGATCGCTCTACCATTCCTGTTTGCAACAATTATTTCGCAGTTTCCGTTGGTCAATTTTGCATCCATGAGTTGATCTCCTTCATGAATGTTGATGGCAATAATCCCATTGGCTCTAGGTCTGCTGAAATCTTCTAAATTTGATTTTTTGATGGTTCCATCCTTTGTGCAAAGAATGATAAAATGTTCTTTTAAAAATTCTTTGTCTTCAAGATTTTCAATATTGATATAAGCCCTCACTTTATCCTCCTTTGGAAGGTTGACCAAATTTTGGATAGCTCGCCCCAGAGAAGTTTTATTGGCTTCCGGAATTTCATAAACTCTCAACCAATAACATTTTCCCAACTCCGTAAACAAAAGCAAATAATTGTGATTTGAGGCAATGAACATGTGCTCGATGAAGTCTTCATCTCTAGCCTTACTGCCTGTAGAACCTCTTCCTCCCCTGCTTTGTATCCGATATTCGCTAATCTTAGTACGTTTGATATAACCGGTATGTGATATAGTTACAACTACTTCATCATTGGCAATCATATCTTCGATATTAATATCCCCCTCAACATGGGTTATCTCAGTTCTCCTATCATCTCCAAATCTTTCTGATATCTCGGTAAGCTCATTGATTATTATAGTTTTACGTCGACCCTCATTGGCCAAAATATCTTCCAGATCTGCTATCTCCTTAAGCAATGCCTCATATTCTTCTTTTAATTTTTCGCGCTCAAGCCCTGTAAGTTTTTGGAGGCGCATGTCAAGAATAGCTTTAGCTTGGATTTCACTAAATTCAAATTTGGACATCAAGCCCTCTTTGGCATCTTCTACTGTTTTAGAAGCGCGGATGAGAGCAATAATTTCATCCAAATGATCCAAAGCTTTAAGCAATCCTTCAAGTATATGAGCCTTATCTTTAGCTTGTTTGAGCAGATAGTTTGTTTTCCTAACAATAACATCCAATCTGAACTGTATAAATTCTCGTATCAGATCTTTAAGGCCTAACAGCATAGGTCTCCCTCTAACGAGAGCAATATTATTGATCCCGTAGGAACTTTGCAAAGCTGTGTATTTAAATAAGCTTGAAAGCACTACTGAAGAAATGGCATCTTTCTTTAGCTCAACGACTACGCGAATTCCGTTTCGATCTGATTCATCTCGTACGTCAGAAATCCCTTGAATTTTATCATCATTAACTAGCTCTGCAATTTTTTCAATCAGATGAGCTTTGTTTACCTGAAAAGGAATCTCCGATACAATAATCACCTCTCTGCCGTGTTCTACTGTTATCTCAGCTCTTGCTCTCACGATGCATCTGCCTCGTCCCGATTCATAAGCTTCTTTGATTCCTGATGTACCGTAAATGATACCCCCTGTAGGCATGTCCGGAGCGGGGATATGGGTCATCAATTCATCCAAGCTTATCTCAGGATTATTGATCGTGGCAATGACGCCGGCACAAACTTCTTTCAGATTATGGGGAAGCATATTGGTTGCCATTCCTACAGCAATCCCGGTAGAACCATTGATAAGAAGATTGGGAATCCTGGAGGGAAGAACAGTAGGTTCTTCGAGTGAATCATCAAAATTGAATCGAAAATCAACTGTATCTTTATCAATATCATCCAAAAGCTCATCGGATATCCTTGACAGTCTTACCTCTGTATAACGCATTGCCGCAGGGCTGTCACCATCCATAGAACCAAAGTTTCCTTGACCGTCTACGAGTTTGTAACGCATAGACCAATCTTGTGCCATTCTGACCATGGCGTCATAAACGGAATCGTCTCCATGAGGATGATATTTTCCCAATACCTCTCCAACGATACGGGCAGATTTTTTATAAGGCTTATTGTAAGCTAATCCCAACTCGCTCATCCCATACATTACCCTTCTGTGCACGGGCTTGAGCCCGTCTCGTACATCCGGCAATGCTCTTGCCACAATGACTGACATTGAATAATCAATATAGGAACTTTTAAGTTGGTCTTCGATTTGAACGGGGATAATACGATCCTCAGAGGACATGATGCTTGTGGTTTATTCTAACGTGCAAAAATACGAAATATAAAGCGAAAAACAATGCCTAAAATCAAAATAAAATGCAAATAGTTGCTTGATTATCTATTTATTACAAATAATAATTTAATTTGAAACAATAGCCAAAAATTATTGCGCTCCCCAAGCTATCTTTGTGCGCAAAACAGGATAAAATTGTCTACCGTCAAACCATATCAAGACCAAGATTCAAGCAAGAGAACTCAGGTAGAATCAATGTTTGATTCCATAGCATTCAAATATGATTTTTTGAATACCCTGCTGTCCGGAGGGATTGACAATTACTGGCGCAAGAAAGCTATAGAGCAATTGTCACATTTGGAAGATAACTCAAAAGTTTTGGATGTTGCCACCGGAACGGGAGTTTTGAGCATCAAAGCAGCCAAACGCTTTTTCAAATTGAATTTCATAGGAGTCGATATCTCGCAAAAAATGCTGGATTTTGCTGCAAACAGAATTCAAAAGCTCCAATTAGAGAAGCAAATCAGCTTAAAAAATATGGATTCATGTAAGCTTGAATTTCCTGAAAATAGCCTGGATTGTGTGATGGTTGCTTTTGGGGTGAGAAACTTCGAAAACCTGGACCAGGGCTTGAAAGAAATGCATCGTGTATTGAAGAAAGGGGAGAAAATTATTATCCTTGAATTTACAATGCCAAGAAAAAGCCCGATTAAACAGATTTATCATTTTTATTTTAAAAATATTCTTCCGGTCATTGGGAAATTATATTCTAAGGACCCCCGAGCCTATCAATATTTATTCGAATCCGTACAACAGTTTCCGGATTATGAACGTTTTACACAAGTTTTACAAAAAAATGGTTTTGCAAATTGCTCGTTTGAGAGCTTAAGTTTTGGAGTATGCTGCCTTTATATAGGATACAAGTCTTAATTTTTATATTGAATTTAGTTTCATTTTATTCTTGGTCTCAATCAAGGACATACAATTATAATTTTGATGGATTCAAAAAGAAAAATCAATATTTCGGATTGACCTTAGCCTACAATTACAGCGGTTTCAAAATTGAACACAGCAAACGCTTGATTGGAAACTCTTCCTTCCGCTTCAATGAAGGACAGGCAAGTTCCGGCCTTACTCTCAGCATGGTCAACAATTTTAAAATTGGTGAATTTTTTGATTTTAGAGTTTTGCCTTCTGTTTCCTTATCGTATAGAAGATTAAATTATACAGCAACCAACAGTAGTGTAGTACAATCTAAACTGATAGAATCTGTATTTGGTGAAATCCCACTTTTAATTCGATTCACTTCTGCTCCCTACAGAGATAAGCGATTCTTTTTAATTACAGGTGTGAAGTATGCTTATGATTTTGCCTCCAACAGCCGTTCGGATAAAAATCGATTTGAGATTGTTCGAATCTCTCCGCATGACTTTCAAGTTGAAGTTGGAATGGGGATGCAATTCTATTTACCCTATTTTATTTTTTCTCCCGAGCTTAAGTTCTCCCATGGTATTGGCAACCTGTTAATTTATGATAAAAAGGTTCCGGAATCTACAATTATTGAAAAACTATTTTCAAAAGTTATCACTTTTTCATTTCATTTTGAGGGATAAGAAAATTTTGCCCTTTTCTTATATTTTGATCTAAATTATTCTCCAATCAATTGACAAAAAAGGGATTCCAATTCTGGATTTTCTTCAAATTCAATTTCCATTTTCTTCATTTTTGATTGGATAAGACTCATTCTATCTTCTGTCATAGGATGTGTACTCATAAATTTTGGAATTTGAGCTCCCTCATGCTCTGCTTCCAGAATTGCAAATAAATTCAACATGCCTTTAGGATCTACTTTATTATTTTTTAAAATTTCCAATGCATTCACATCCGACTCTGTTTCGAAATCTCTTGAATAAGATAAATTCTGAATAGAATTTACATTTTCTGCAATGACCGCAACAACCGCACTCACATCTCCAACAAGCAAAGAAACCAAACCGTAGGATGCCAAAGACTGCGCAATGCTTTTGAGTGAATGTCTCTTCTCAATATGTGTGTATTCATGCCCAAGTAAAGCAACAAGCTGACTATAATGAGTCATTTTTTGTATGATCCCATCGTAAACCACAATAGGCCCGCCGGGAAGTGCAAATGCATTCACAACTTGATCTTTATGACAATGCATTTGAATTTTATATTCCGAATTGATTTTTAATTTACTAAAAAATTCTTGTAATAATCTTGACTTCAAAGTATCCTCATCATGGGAAGGCAACATTGATTTTAATCCCGATTCTCCTATAGTCGTTTCTGCTTCTTTAGGAATTAAGGCAACCGCAGCATAGCTAATTTTAGGTAAAAAAACAAAATACAGTAGCCCCACGACTGCAATTAATACTCCTGTAAATACTAACAACAAACTGGCTGTGCTCCACTTTGAAGGAGTTGATTTTCTTTTAAGTTGTGATGGCAAATAGGCTTTGATTTGATCAATGCATTGCTGATCCTTAATTTCCAAATAACTTGAAGCTCCCACTTCCTTTTTGGAGATAATCCAATGACCGTCCTCATTGTTTGGATCTAGTTTTAGTTCGTCAAAATTCCAATTTTCTACTGCATTTCCATCACGAAACAATTTTATACCAAAACTGCTTATACTTATTTCGATTTCCTGACCCTTGGGTTTATGACCTTGATAAAAAATAGCGCTATACATTACCGTTTAATTTTAGCTTGTGATAAAAAATTGCTCAACATCTTCCTGCCAAATTAGTTGATCATTCATACATTTGAAATGTTTTTTGGGGCAAGCTTCAAACCCTAATTTTGAACAAGGTCTGCACTGTAAATCTTTTACTTCACGCCTCCATTCTTGAATCTCAAATTTGCCGTAGTAAGGATACATCCCCAATGAGGGCGAAGTATTTCCCCATACACTTAGTATAGGCTTCTTTAAAGCTGCAGCCAAATGCATCATTCCTGTATCTCCTGAAATGACCAATTGCGAATAAAGGATCAAAAAAGCAGACCCGTCTATAGTTGTTTTTCCTGCAAAGGATTGAACATTTGAAAATTCTTTTTCCAGTTGCTCCCCCATCTCTCGTTCTTTCTCTCCTCCTAACAACACAAACTTATGCCCATGCTTAGAAAATAAATTTCTCCACTTCTCTGCAGGAATCATTTTAGTATTATGTGCCGAGCCCAATACTCCAATAATGTACTTTGACTTCGTTATTTGAACAAGATCAAGCTCTGGAGAAAAAGTTGGCGAGATAAAATAGTCTAGTCCTTTTCCATCATTGACAATCCCAATTTTAGACAATGAATCAAAATACCTATCGACTAAATGCTTTTGGGGCAATGAAAATCGATTTGAAACTTTGGTATGAATCCATTTTTCAATATTGATTTTGTTGTAGTTAATGGAAGGCTTATTGAGTTTCCAAACAAAATAAATACTTCTCAAACTCTTGTGCAAATCAATAATTAAATCGTAATCTTCAAGCTTCAATTGATCAATGATCTCGCTCTCTGACTTTTTGGATTTTGGCAATTCGAAAATCCTATCAATAAATGGATTTCCTCTGTACAAAGCTGCAAACTGCGCTTTGGTCAAGACATGAAGCTCAGCTTTAGTCTGTTGTTTAACGCAGCGAACAACAGGACTGGTCACAATGATGTCACCAATAGAACTAAATCTTATGATCAAGATTTTCCTATAGTTCAAAACTGCTTCCTTATTTGACTAATTGTATTGTTTTTGGAGTATTACCAAACCAAATGACCATACTATAATATCCCGCAGGAAGTTGTGCCAATGAGTAATCCATTTTTTGCACACCTGAACTCATCTCCACAGTCTTTTCATTTATAACTTTGCCTACCCCATCAAATAAATTGATTTTCAAAACTAATGGCTGTTCCAATTCAAGCTCAATAAACAAATGATCAACGACTGGATTTGGTCCAAATTTAATGTCACGAACTAATGGAATATTTTTTGTATTAATTAAACTTCTTTTTCCGTTGCCAAAGAAAGTTCCCCATTTTGCGCCATTGATCAATCCTCCCAGACTTCCTGTCCTAGAAATTTTACTTGATGTAATTCCGATCTGAGAAATATTGGCACCATCATCAAACAAAACTTTGTTGTCTTTTATATTGTAGCTTGGATATGCCAATTGAGTTCTATTGGCCACAATTTCTGCTACATCATTGGTTTCAATATTGGCGCCCAACAATGCATTTGTTGTAGATGAAAAGCCCTCCTCGATATAATCAAAAGCAATAATGTTCGGTGAATTTTTTGAAAAAATTGCATTTCCTATACTTGTATTTTCAGGTAAGTCAGAAAATAATTTATCAATCTTTCCTGTTCCAAATTGTTTTGTAGATGAATTATACACATTTAAAAATCCGATATCCCAATAATTATATACAGAACCGCTGGTTTGTTTTATTTCACTAAAAGCATCATACATTATCGACTGACTTGACAAGTCAAAATCCATGAAATCAGCATATTTGACGTCTCCTGTATTTACACCTTGAGTGTAGGTTGGATTAAACAATTTATAGGATTTCCATTCTCCTATGTCAAAGTTATAAATATGAATAAAGTTCTCTTCAGAATTCAATAAAACAGCCAGCAATCGTCCATCCTTAGAAATTACTGCATTTCTATAAGAAGAACGGTTATTTTCATCCAAAAGCAATTCATCATATCTTCCGGTATTCTGGTTTAAAAACAAACCATAGAGATCGTTATTATCATCTACAAAATAAATCTCTGCACCATTATCTGTAACACTCGGCTTACTAATTACTGATCTTTGATTGATTTGAGTTGCATTGCCTCCGGAAAGATCTACTATATAAACTCCATCTTGGTTATTATCTGTACATAGTACAAATTCTTTTCCAGGATTTGGGCTTAATTCTTTGGTAGTAACTCCACCACCTCCGCCACCTGATCCACCGGTCCCTAATATACCTACAGCATCAAAAGCTTTTTGAGCAGCAGGCAAAACGTCTGCAACGGCAGAATACTTTTCTTTGATGGCGTCTTCTACTGCAGTGCGCAATTGTTTGAACTGCGAAGATCTGGTGAGATACTTGGTGAGCGCAAGATAATAAACTTGTTCTCCAATTTTTTTCGCTTCCTCTTCGGATCTAAGCTTGACAAGTTCTTGAATAAACTTATAGTACGCAAAATTGCAAATCCCACTGTTTATATGCACTCCTCCTTCATCTTCAGTTCCTCGATATTGTTCGTTGACGTGTGCAGGTTGCCATCCGTTATCTCCCAATCTATTCCCACCATTGTGAGGATTGCTCAAATCCCTCAAAGCTCCGGAAGGAAAAACACTGCGATTCACTACGTCTTCTCCCATTTTCCAATCATCTCTATCTATCATCGCCCCAAAAATATCTGCAAACGATTCATTAATGGCTCCTGACTCCCCTTTATATTCAAGATTGGCTGTTCCTTGGATCACTCCATGCGACATTTCATGTCCTGCAACATCCAGACCTTTAGCCAGAGGAGAAAATGCTTGAGATCCATTGCCGTAAAACATAGCCTCGCCATTCCAAAAAGCATTATCCATTGAGCGACCGTTTTCATCTGCCACATTAATCACAGAATAAATTGTTCCACCGTTGCCATTAATTGAATTTCTATTGAACACATTAAGAAAATATTCATAGGCTCTTGAACCATTATAATGTGCAGAAACAGCAGTTGGGCTAGACCAAGAATTGTTGGATGATTTTACATAATCATATCTAAAGTTGGTGTTTGAAGGAGATGTGTTCAATGCATCAATTGTCATAATAGCTCCCACAGGATCATCGGGAATCACCGAACGTCCTAAATTGAACATAACTCTAGATCCATCCATCATGTAATACAGGCTCCCTTCTTTCCAGGTTCTAAAATTTCTTGTTACTCCTAACAAATCTCTACCACTAGCAGATTCATCTCCCAAGATTTTTTCAGGATGGGACTCGTGCCCGTGAGAATGAGCTTTGCACAATACATTTTGCGACTGCAGCACTGTTGAGTTGGTCGCATCTACCAAAACTTGATATACATGCAAAGGATCAGTTTGTATTTTTAGCACATAAACCAAATGCCATTCACCTGATGTAGTTTTCCAATACTCGATAGCTGAAAATTTTAGGCCATTTTTTGAAAAAGACAGTTGACTTGGTTCAATATCTTGACCGTAGTTTTGTTTCAATGCCAACTTGGCTGAACTTAAAGCTTGCTCCACTGTAATTTTTGGACTTATAGGCTCAATTTCAAGTTTTTCAATCTGCCCATGAGCTAAGACATTATTTTCCTTCTTATAATAATGTAAAAACATTTCTTGACCATATACAGGGTATTGATCAAAATACTGTCGCATTTTAATATGTTCCACTTGAGTGCCCTGTCCAGAATGTTCAAAGATTTTAAATGAAAGCAGCTCGTTTTCTTCTTTACTTACTTTGTTCATTATATAATCTTCCCAATTGAATTGATTATTTGACCTCAGTGAAATTGGAGCATTGGCCTCGAATCTAACCAACTGACCATTTTTATTCCATTCCAAGGGCTTCAATTGCTGAACAGTATTTTCCAGATCTTGCTTGCTTAACGGAGCAGTATTGAATTCAGGAGCTATAGTCCAGTTTAACCCCGACTTCTCTGCTATTTTGGATTTCAGGGGACTAAAGTTGAACGCTCTTTTCTCTTGCGGAAATGAGATTATTTTCTTGGATTGGGCAGCTAATGTATTCAAACACAAAGCCCAAATAAAAAAGAAGAGTACCAGATTTCTAAATCCCATGTTTTAGTTTGTTTTTAAAGATTTTTGTAATATAGAATTCATGTTTTTATAAAACAAGTTGACATTTGGTATTGGACAGGGTTTGTTGGCATCCCAACTTATACGCTTGATTTGATCTCCTATTCTAAATTCTACAAATTGATATAGATTACCGGGTTGCATGTGATCAACAGAAAATAGCGAAAGATTGCTAATATTGAGGAATAACTGGGTGGCGTCATTTTTTTTAATTTTTCCCTTACCACCCGTCCACATAGTATATTCCCCATTTTTTCCAAGTTCTGTCCACTGCTCTTTGCCTACAAATCCTCCTCCGTTCCCTATTCTGATTTTGTCATTTTGATCGTTGCCGGTCAGGGATTTATTGGATTTACATGAAAACAGCCCAATAAGTGCAATAAAGAGAAGGTAACAGTTGATTTTATCCATTTAATAGGTATTAAAATTATCTTAAATTGATGCAAAATAACAAAACAATGATAAATTATGTTATAACTTTGTACTATAACAATTTAAATCGTAAAAAAATTTTCAAAATGAAACAATTATTTTTAGCCTTATTTTTAATTTTTGGGTTGACAATCAGCAACTTATCTGCTCAATGCAAGCACAGCGCTGCCGCTACTGAAAAATCTTGTTCCAAGACAGCATCAGTTAGCGAAGCAGCTCTCAAAGCCGCAGCAGCAGATGCTACTATTGAAAAGAAAGTATGTGAGAAAAGCGGATGCGTTTCTTTTCAGAGAAAAAGTGTGGATGCTAATGGAACTGCAAGCTATACCGCAGTTCAATATGATGAAGCAAAAGCAATGTTTGTAGATATGCCGACTGAGGCTAAATCTGAGGTCAAAGCTTGTTGCAAAGCTGGTGCAAGCAAATCTTGCTGCAAAGGAAAAGGAAAGTCATGTTCTAAAGGAACTGCTTCTGTAGAAACTCCTGCTGCTCCGAAATCAGAATAATTAAAGTATTTTTTCTTTTATAAAAGGCTTTATCTTTATGCGAGATAAAGCCTTTTTTATTTTATTTAACGTAAAAATGAACCTTTACAATTAAAAGTAAGAGTTGATGAAAAAAAAGTTAGTTCTACTTCTGTTGATCGCATTGGTAGCCATCCAGTTTTTTCCTATTAAAAAAACCGAGCTAAAAACTCAAGCTATAAGTTACTTTGAGACATTTCCAACAGGATCGGACTTGGGATTAAAATTTCAATCGGCCTGCTTACCTTGTCATAGTGACAATAGTGTTGCTTATCCATGGTATGCCTCTGTTCAACCTATTGGTTGGTGGTTACAAAATCATGTTAAGGAAGGCAAGCAAAAATTAAATTTCAGCAGCCTTCACCAAAAACGAGCAGCCGTCCAAAAACACAAGCTTGAAGAACTCGTGGAAATGGTTAGAGAAAAAGAAATGCCCTTAAAGTCCTATACATTTTTTGGGCTCCATCCGGAAGCTAAGATGACTGAAAGCGAAAGGACTCAAATGATTCAATGGGCAACTAAAATAATTGAGTTTTTTGAATCAAGTTATCCTCCGGACAGTTTGATTCTCAAAAGATAATTTTCTTTCAATATAATATTTTAAACCAAGCTAAATAATGAGTAAAAAATTAAAACTGGTAGATGGTGTCATGTTGGTAACCGGATCAATGATTGGCTCAGGCATTTTTATTGTAAGTGCCGACATTGCAAGAACGGTTGGCAGTGGAGGATGGCTATTAATGGTTTGGGTATTGGCGGGATTGATGACTGTTTTGGCCGCACTAAGTTACGGTGAGCTGGCAGGAATGATGCCTAAGGCCGGAGGACAATACATTTATCTAAAAGAAGCCTATGGCCCCTTAACAGGATTCCTCTATGGCTGGACATTATTTACTGTTATTCAAACCGGAACAATAGCAGCGGTTGGTGTTGCTTTTGCAAAATTTTCCGGAGTGTTTTTTCCGGTGGTAAGTGAGAATAATGTGATAATGGAAATCGCCGGTTTTAAGATTACCGGAGCGCAACTTTTAGCCATTGGATCTATTGTTTTTTTGAGTTGGTTTAACAGTAGAGGGATTCGAAATGGAAGTCTTTTGCAATTTATTTTTACTTCGACAAAATTGCTTGCCATTTTTGGTTTAATTGTAGCAGGTTTATTGGCTTTTGACAGAATTATATGGGAACAAAACCTAATGAGTTTTTGGACTGCGAATACGGTTACGAAAAACTCGACAGGAATGATGGACGTTGTGTCATTAAGTGGTATTGGGCTTCTGTCTGCTATTGGTGTTGCTATGGTAGGTTCATTATTTTCGAGTGATGCATGGAACAACGTAACTTTTGTTTCGGGCGAATTGGAAAATCCTGCAAAAAATGTTGCTAAAAGCATGGTATTGGGAACCATCGTTGTTACTAGTATCTACATTTTATGCAATATTGTTTATCTTGGATTGCTGCCTTTGGCAGGAAATGATCAGAGTTGGGATGTGATTCAAAGAGGAATTCAATTTGCGCAGCAAGACAGAGTCGGCACAGCTGCAGCGAATCAAATTTTTGGAATTGCAGGAGTAAGCATTATGGCTGCTCTTATTATGATTTCCACATTTGGATGTAATAACGGTTTGATTTTGTCCGGCGCTCGTGTGTATCAAGTAATGGCTCAAGATAAATTGTTTTTCAAAAAAGCTGCCGAACTCAACACTCATCAAGTTCCTGCAAAAGCCCTTTGGATTCAATGCATTTGGGCCTGTGCTTTGTGCTTATCCGGAACTTACGGAAATCTTTTAGACTATGTTGTTTTTGCAGTTTTATTGTTTTATATACTTACGGTAGGTGCAGTTATCTTACTGAGAATAAAACGTCCGGAGCATAAACGACCGTACAAAACCCTAGCATATCCAGTTGTTCCGATTCTTTATATCATTGCAGCAACTGTGATTTGTGTAATTTTACTTATTGAAAAACCTCAGTTTACATGGCCGGGACTTGGAATTGTACTTTTAGGAATTCCTGTCTTTTTTATTACTCGAAAAATGGATGTATAGTCTGGTAAAAGTGACTAATTAATTTCAAGCAAAAGTCCCTTTAGATAAGATCCTTCCGGATGAAACAAACTTACAGGATGATCTGGGCCTTGCATTAATTTCTTTAGAACTTTAATTTCGCAACCGGATTCAATTCCCGCCGCGACAATAGTATTATAAAATAGCTCCTCAGTGACCACTTGTGAACAGGAATAACTCATCAAAATTCCGGGCTTTGCAATTTTTTGCATTGCCAATAAATTAAGTCTTTTATAAGCCTGTATAGCAGAATGTCTTTTGTCTACCGACTTTGCAAAAGCAGGAGGATCCAAAATAATAAGATCAAATTTGGCTTCTTGCAATTGCGTTAAAAAAGGAAGTACATCTCCAACAATAGACTCATGGTATTCTTTGTTCAGATCGTTGAGATCTAAATTTTGCCCCAATAACTCTAAAGCTTTATTGGACACATCAATTGAACAAACCTGCTTTGCTCCGGCCTGCAATGCATACAAGCTAAAACCTCCTGTGTAACAAAAGGTGTTTAAAATTCTCCGATCTGTTGATATTTGCTTTACTAATTGTCTATTGTCTCTTTGATCCAAAAAAAATCCAGTTTTTTGCCCTTGAATGGGATCTATTATAAATTTTATCCCGTTTTCTATTGCCGTAACTTTAGATTGTTCTCCAACCAAAACTGAATTTTCTACTGATTTTGCAAATTCAGTCGGCAATGTTTCTTTGGATTTTTGAACAATTGTATGAATGTATGATTGAGCAACTTTAGTTATAGCTTCTTTGATCAAATGAAGGGAGCGATACATTCCGATGCTGTGGCATTGAATGACCACAAGCCCGTTGTAGAAATCTACTATAAGTCCGGGAAGCCCGTCGCCTTCTCCGTGAATCCAACGAAAACAGTTGTTTGTTGAATTCAATAAATTAAGTCCAATTCTTAGATTCCATGCCTTTGCTATTTTGTCATACCAAAGTTCCTCAGAATAATGTGAGCTTCCAAACTGCAAAATTTTAACCGCGATACTTCCATGATAAAAATGACCGATTGCCAACTGATTTGATCTTGAGTCCATTACCTGAACTAGATCACCATCAGCCAAATTATTATCCTTAGAAAAAATTGCACCCGAAAAAATCCAAGGATGTTTTCTAAGAACCGGTTCAAGTTTTTTATTGTTTAAAACTATTTTAGGCAACATAAAGCAGAAAAATAAAAATTACAATTCTATGCAAAGCTAATTGCAAATTCTATAATTTATAAATTCATTTGATCTAAGTGATACTAAGCTAAAATAACTGTAACAGAATTGCCTCTTTCCGGATTAATTTTCACCGGCTTTTTTCGTTGCCTCTTCCACATCCTTTGCAGCCTTGGTAAGATCATTGAGTAAGTTCTTACGCTCATTTGGATTTTGAGATGAGACACCTACAGATTTTCCATTAAAGGTAAACCCCTTTGGATCTGTGCTAACAAGAATTTTTCCGTCTTTATTTATTTCTCCGGCCAACAGAAGTTTTGCCAATTCATTCACAATCTCTTTTTGAATAACTCTTTTGAGTGGTCTTGCTCCAAACTGAGGCTCATAACCCAAATCGGATAACAAGCTCAAAGCAGAATCCGTCAACTCCAAATCTACATTTTGCTCTTTCAGATTTCTTCTCAAAGATTTTAATTGCAGTTGTGCTATCAACTTTATTTCAGCTTTGGTTAACGGCAAGAACATAATCTTGTCGTCGATACGATTCAAAAATTCCGGTCTTAGATTCTCCTTTAATTTTTCAAAAACTTCAACTTTAGTCGTTTCAATAATTTCCAATCTGTGCTTATCTCCTAGGGCATCAAGATCTTCAAAATTTTCAAGAATAAGCTCCGCCCCCATGTTCGAAGTCATAATAATAATCGTGTTTTTAAAGTTTGCAACGCGCCCTTTATTGTCTGTCAATCTTCCATCGTCCAAAACTTGAAGCAAAATATTGAACGTATCAGGGTGCGCTTTTTCAATTTCATCCAAAAGAATGATTGAGTATGGTTTATTTCTAACCGCTTCTGTTAACTGTCCGCCTTCTTCATAACCAACATATCCCGGAGGAGCCCCCACCAACCTAGACACCGCATGGGCCTCCATAAATTCACTCATGTCTATTCTTGTCATTGCTTTTTCATCATCAAACAAAACCTCAGCCAGAGCTTTTGCCAATTCAGTTTTACCAACTCCGGTTGGGCCAAGAAAAATAAAAGAACCAATAGGTCTATTGGGATCTTGCAAGCCGGCTCTTGATCTTCTTACTGCATCCGAAACAGCTCTTATAGCTTCGGCTTGGCCTATTACACGTTTTCCGAGTTCATCTTCGATATGCAATAATTTTTCTTTTTCTGATTGCATCATTTTTTGAAGTGGAATTCCTGTCCACTTGCTTACAACACCGGCTATATCATTTGCGGTCACTGTATCCGATGTAAATCTTGTACCTTCAGGCAAAGCACTCAATCTATCTTCGGCTTCCTTGAGCTGCTTCTCTTGTTCTTTGAGGTCGCCATATTTCAATTTTGCCACCAAACCAAAATCGGATTCCCGTTCTGCTTTTTCGGCCGCACCATTAATTTCATCCATTTTCTTCTTTATAGACTGAATCTGATCTACAATTTCTTTCTCAGACTGCCACTTTGCTTTTAGAGAATCCAATTGTTGCTTTGCATTAGCAAGATTTTCTTCGATGAGTTTGAGCTTGACGGATTCCTTTTCACGTTTGACCGCTTCACGCTCTACTTCCAGCTGTCTCACTTTACGATCCATCTCATCAATCTCTTCCGGAACACTATCTAGTTCCAATCTGAGTTTTGCAGCAGCCTCATCAATTAGATCAATAGCTTTGTCGGGCAAGTGTCTATCTGCAATGTACCGATGCGATAATTCTGCAGCAGCAACCAAGGCTTCATCCAAAATTGCAATTTTATGGTAAACCTCATATTTATCTTGCACTCCACGCAATATAGAAATCGTATCTTCTACACTCGGCTCATCTATCATTACAGGTTGAAACCTACGCACTAAGGCTTTGTCATTTTCAAAATACTTTTGATACTCATCCAAAGTGGTTGCTCCTATCGCATGAAGTTCTCCCCTGGCCAACGCCGGCTTCAAAATATTTGCTGCATCTATACTTCCACTTCCTCCTCCTGCTCCAATCAAAGAATGAATCTCGTCTATAAAAAGAATTATATTTCCATTAGATTCATTGACCTCTTTGACTACTGCTTTCAATCTTTCTTCAAATTCGCCTTTGTATTTTGCTCCGGCAATCAATGCAGCAAGATCCAAACTATAAATTTTTTTCTGTCTTAAATTTTCTGGTACATCTTGTTTTACAATTCTCCATGCTATACCTTCTACAATGGCCGTTTTTCCTACGCCCGCTTCTCCAATGATAATTGGATTATTCTTCTTTCTTCTTGATAATATATGCAGAATTCTTCTTATTTCCTCATCTCTTCCTATAATAGGATCAAGTTTACCACTCTCTGCAGCTGCATTAAAATTGACAGCATATTTATTCAATGCGTTGTATTGTTCATCTGATGAGGCCTCTGTCACTTTCTTTCCTTTCCGCAAATCTAAAATGGCTGCCTTAACAGCTTCAAAGCTGATTTGATTCGATTTCAAAATTTTTGAACAGGCATCATTCCCTTTTACTGCCGCAAGAAAAATTAGCTCCAGTGAGATATATTCATCCCCAAAATCATTCATCAAATTCTTTGCAGTGATCAATGTTTGATTTGCATCATTTGACAAATACTGCTTAGCATTTGGATCCGAATTGACCTTGGGTAAGCTCCTCATTGTTTGATCTAATTCGGATTTGAGCTTGGATAAATTAGAACCCATTTTTGATATTAAAAACTCTATCAGTTTTTCGTCAATTTCAATTACAGCCCTAACAACATGAATATTATCCACAACTTGCTGATTGAGATTGGAAGCCAACTGTTGAGCTCTTAAAAGAGCGTCTTGTGCTTTAAGTGTAAAATTTTCGTATGTCATAAATAAAAATGATATATTGATAAAGCTTTTAGATCAAATAATAATCCAACTAATGAATGCTGCCATATTGACCCAAATCGCGCTACTGAGCTTGCACAAATGACAGACAACTCCACAAAATCGATCCATAAGGAAGTCAAAATGACAACCCATTAAACAACTCAGCTTGAAAGTGGTTCTTTTCCAATGGATTCTTTGACTCAAATGGTGCTTGGTGCCGCCTGTGGCGAACTGGTTGCCGGTAGAAAAATAGGGAACAAAGCTTTGGTGTGGGGAGCCATAGGAGGAACCATCCCGGATCTTGATGTTCTGTCCAATTTATTTTTGAATCCCTTAGACGCCCTTGCATTTCATCGAGGGCCCATGCATTCCCTACTTTTTGCAACTATTGCTCCTTTTGGACTGGCTTACTTGGTCAAATCTCTTGATGAATCCAAAGCTTCAAAGTCCAAATGGTTTCACAGTTTAGGATTTGGCCTGGGCTTGGTGTCCGGCATGGCGTTGACAGCCATAGTTTGTTTGATTCTTTCTTTTATTTTAAGCTGGACCGCAGTACCCTTTATAGTTCTTATAGGCGTCGGATTTTTCTTCTTCGCGAAACGAAATTACAAATACCATTTTAAAGAAGCTGGTTCCACCGATAATATGAGCTATTGGTCTTGGTTCTTTCTCTTTTTTATTTCAATTATAACCCATCCAATATTAGACAATTTTACAACTTTCGGAACTCAACTGTTTTGGCCATTTACAGATCATCGATTTTCACTATCCAATATTGCTATTGTGGACCCACTTTACACAATTCCCTTTTTAAGCTGTGTAATTTTAGTCAGCCTATATCACAGAGAAAATAGAATAAGATTTTGGATCAATCTTTTTGGCATTTCAATAAGTTCATTCTATATGATTTACACCTTTGGCAATAAAGCCAAAGCAGAACGAGCCTTTGCAAACAGCTTGCAGCCTTATGGAGTTCAGGTAGACAGGATGTTGAGCACTCCAACAATATTAAATAATTTTCTTTGGTTTTGCATTGGACAAAAGGGAAACCAATATTATTGCGGTTATTATTCTGTGTTTGACAAACAAGAAAAACTGGACAGCCTAATTGTGTTAGATCATCAAAATAATTTATTGACAAAATATGGCAACAATAAAATATCTCAGGTATTACCTTGGTTCAGTAATCAATACTATTCAACAATGCAAATTGCTCCAGACACCATCCAATACAATGATTTAAGATATGGTACTTTTAATTTTCAATTCGGCAAACCAGAGGATTACATTTTTCATTTTAAATTAAAAGAAAACAACGGTCAACTTGACTTACTGCCTCAAAATGAAAGACCTAAACAATCTCGCAGAGATTTAGAAAAATTTTGGGAAAGAATCAAAGGAATTTAAATAAAATCCTATTTGTGAATACAATGCTCAACAAATCATTACTATAGTTTATATTCATCACTGGTCTATAGTAAATTCGTTGATTTGTTCTTCCAAACCCTTTAGCTTGGTTTTACAAAACAGGATCAGTTCCTTGGCCCGAGCAATATTAATAGAAATGTCTTCTATAGAACATTCAGAACCGGCAATCTTGTTTAAGATTTCTTGCAGTTCGCCTAATGCTGTATCATAATTCAATTGAGATTGTTTCTTTGCCATAGAGATTAGTTAATTTGAATATCACCATCAATAAATTTAATATGGACCGCAGAATTGAGATCTACAGATTGTTTTAATTTAATCCAATTTTGGTTTTGGAGTATTATAGTGTATCCTTGCGATAGAATTGTCCGAGGATCTCTTGCCTGAACCTGAGACTCGATTTGGAAGAGAGACAATGTCACACTACTCAGATTGGCCAGAATATGTTGATTTAAATTAAGCTTCAACATATCCAGATTTGTTTTTGTTCTGCCACCAAATAACTGCAACTGAGAATAAATATCCTGTTCTATCCTGTTCAAACTTATCCTCTCCTGATTTAACAACATATTCGATTCTTGCAGTATCGCAGAAAAAAGTTCTTCGCACTCCGTTTCAAATTCTCTATTTTGAGCATGAATAAATTCTGCAACAGCAGTAGGAGTTTTACAAGAATAAAAAGAACAAAGATCAGTGATGGATTCATCGATTTGATGCCCGATACCACTGATCACAGGCAATTTCATCTCGGAAATTTTCTTAGCAATTTCATACGAATCAAAATCGGCTAAATCCATTTTTCCACCACCTCCTCTTATGATCACAACACAATCATATTTATTGTATTGCCTGTTTATTTTTTCCAAAGCAGACACCAGCTCTACTTCCGTACGATCACCCTGCATTGCAGATGAAAAAAAATCAATCCGGTAAGAATAAGAAAAAGAATTATGCAATAATTGATGCTCAAAGTCCGCCTTACCCGCAGCTGTAGAAGAACTGATAAGAGCAATTCGCTGAACCACTTTTGGCAATTCTCTTTCTTTGTTCCTTTGCCAAAGTTTCTCTAAAATAAGACGCGCAATAATTTTCTGCTTTTGTTCTGCAAGCACTCCTTGAGTAAACGCTGAATCTATATTCTGAACCACCAACTTAAGACCGTAACGAACATGATAGTCTACAATGACCTGTAACTTGAGTTGATGTCCTGCTCTTAAGAGAGAATTTAGATCTATAGAAGCTTGTTTCTTTAACAACAAAGAAGTGGAACTCCAAATCACTGCTGAATTTTGCGCCAAAACTTCGAATTCATTTTTCTCGACTAAGTCTAAGTACCAATGTCCTCGACTTTCTTTGGCCGAGACCAGCTCTGCCGTAATCCAAATCGGTTCTTGAAAATTAAGCGCAATAGCTCTACGAATCCATCCATTTAATTTACTTAATTCAAATACTTCCATTAGTTGAGATTGAATTAATAAACAACAATGAATTCATACCAAATAAAAAAATCGTTAGATTTAATTCAAAGCAAAAGAACAATAATACACTTTGGAATAAACTTACTCTAAGCTACAAGCAGTTTTTTAACCAAATCGGCTGCTTCTTGCAATTGAATTGCAGAATACACTTTCAAGCCGGATTCGTCTATCATTTGTTTAGCTATATCTGCATTGGTTCCTTGTAGCCTGACAATGATTGGTACATTGATATTGCCCATATTTTTATAAGCATCTACAATTCCCTGAGCCACTCTGTCGCAACGAACAATTCCTCCAAAAATATTAACCAAAATAGCTTTTACAGCAGGATCTTTCAATATTATTCGAAACGCTGCTTCCACTCTTGCAGCATCTGCTGTACCACCTACATCAAGAAAGTTAGCAGGATTACCACCCGAAAGCTTTATTATATCCATGGTAGCCATTGCCAATCCGGCTCCGTTCACCATACAACCTACATTACCATCAAGATTGACATAATTTAAGTTTACCGCTTTGGCTTCTACCTCTGTAGGATCTTCTTCAGATTCATCTCTCATAGCTTCAATATCCGGATGGCGATACAGCGCGTTATCGTCCATCGTAAATTTGCAATCTACTGCAACAATTCTGTCATCTCCGGTTCGCAAACAGGGATTGATTTCTATTAATGCAGAATCGGTTTGAACAAAGGCGGTATACAGTTTTTTAACAAACACATTCATTTCTTTGAATGCATTGCCGTCCAAGCCTAGATTGAATGAAATTTTTCTGCATTGAAAATCTTGTATTCCTAAAGCAGGGTCAACAAATTCTTTAAATACTAAATGAGGAGTTTCTTCTGCTACCTTTTCGATATCCATGCCTCCTTGAGCAGAATAAATAATGACATTCTTTTGTGAAGCTCTATCGGTTAAAATTGAAAAATAATATTCTTTACAAGCATTAAAATCCGGAGCATAAGAGTCCTCGGCTATGTACACTTTTTGAACCAATTTTCCCGGACCTTCAAGTCCCCCCGGAGTTTGTGGTGTTTTTAGCATCATGCCTAGAATTGAGCCTGCATACTGCTTGACTTCCTCCAGGTTTTTTGCCAGTTTAATGCCTCCTCCTTTTCCTCTGCCTCCCGCGTGAATCTGAGCTTTTACAACAGCGAATTGAGTACCTGTCTCTGATTGCAATTTTTGAAAAGCAGCAACTGCTTCATCCACGGTGGTAGCAACCAATCCTCTTTGTACCGGAATGCCAAACCTGGTTAATAATTCTTTTCCTTGATATTCGTGAAGATTCATATTGATCTAGTTTAATTTTATCTATTGATTTTGAATCAATAGCTTGTTTATATAATAATTCGTTTTTGTTTTCAATGTTAAAAAATAGACCCCTTTTGGCAAATCAAATAAATCAATTTGAATTTGATTCCCAAAAAATTCCATTCTTTCAGCAGCTATTTTAGTTACTTGCCCAAATGAATTGATTAACTGCAACTCTTGTACATTCAATTTTTCCTCATTAGTTTGAATAACCAATTTACGATCGCCGGAAATCGGATTTGGACTAAGGATTATTTTTTTCTGTTCGGCTTCGTTCACTTTTGTAACAAGTGGCTCTATATGAAAAACAATTGTGCGCGAAACTTTTCCGCAGAAATCAAAATCATTAAAAGCCTTTACTCTCATATAATAGGTCTTTCCGGGTGTCAATGAATCTATCATGATAAATGCCGAATCCGTAGTCACGTTAGTGAGATTGGAACTAAATGATGGAAATCTTGAAACTTGTACCAAGTATTTAGCATTATTCAATTTCGCCCAACTAAAAGTGTTGTGCTTATAAAAAATAGTCGAGCTGTCTGCCGGAAAAGCAATATTCAAATCATCATTACCAAGTACCAATGGTATAACATTTGACCTTTTCAAAATCTGTCGATTGTTATTGTAGTTTCTATACATCTGCTGCACCTGTTCATCAGAAAATCGGTTCATGCATCGATCATTTGCATAGGACATAAATAATGTTCCGTCCACTAAAGTTGTGCTGTCATTTAAATCTCGTATTAAAGCTCCTCTTTGATTCACATCACAGGACCAACGATCGCTGATATAATCAGGATAAGTATCGCAAAAACGGTCGGCTGCTTGAGAGCAATTTGTCCTATCCAAGTTTTCTATCGGAGTCCATACTTGATTTTGGTAATCTCTTGTGGGCTTTGTAATTTTATAATCAATTCCTTCCCATCCAAAAAAGGTATGAGGCAAAGAAAAGAAATGACCTAATTCATGTGCCCATGTGTGATTTAATCTCCCCATACAGCCTTTGCCCAATGCAACTCCATCTCCACCATAAGTATAGTACCCACAGTTCCCCGCAGGATTTTGAACGATATAACAGTTCACTTGATCTTGCACATTGTTCGCGATCATCATTTCTTCGCCGGCATCAAATTCAGGATGATTATTCCAAGCTGTTTTTGCTATATAATGAATCGGATTTTCCAAATAGAATTGAATTCCACTTGACTTAAAATCTTCATTTAATGTACAAAGAGATTCCAACAAATACCACATGGCGTAATAAGAACTTCCATTATCATTTCCAACATTGTGAACTTGAAGAGGAATGTAGCTTGTAGCTTTAAAATCATGCGTGGAATGCTGACCGGATTCCATAGAGACAATCCAATGATGCTGATCTTGCGTTGATGTGCCGCAATATTGCTGCGAAAAAGAATTATGCGCAATACCCAATAGCCAAGCTATGCTAACAATAGCAAGTTTTGTTTTATTCATCGTTACCGGATCCAATTACTTTTTAAGATATTTACCTGAGGCCAAGTACTCTGCTCCAGACTTAATTGAATAAAAATAAAGCCCCGGAACTTGAATATTGAGTTCTGTCAAATTTTGACCTATTCCCAGTTCAACTTCCTTCTGCGAAATCAACTGCCCGTGAACATTCAATATTTGAATTTGAGCTTTTTTATATTCCGAAAGCTCTATCGACAAATAATCTTGTGAGTCAGAATATAATACTTGTGCAGATTTCACTTCTTCCGGCAGATCATGATTGGCTACCTTAAAAGAAGGTGTACTGAATGTTTGAGTAGTTGTTGTATTGCAAAAACTGTTAGGATTATAAGGAAATACTCTCCAATAATATTTTTTTGAAGCCTTTAGATTGGTCAATGTAGTATCTGTTCCTCTTACAATATAATAATTTAATCCGGTGACAAAATTGGCAAGCTCAGCAACTTCAAACAGGTAGGCCGTTGCATTAGGAACCGGATCCCAATCAAACTTCACTTTGTCATATCCCGAAGCTATTTCGCTTTTTACCGGAGCTATATAGTTTACAGCATCGGTTACTTCCGGTTTTTCCAAATAAGCAGGAGTCCTCAGAAATGCTCTTTGCACAGAATTATAATCCTTATCTATAGCAGCCTTTTGTTCTCCTGAAAAAGTGGCCAAACAATTTAAAAAATAGCTCATCATATTTCTTTCATCGGGATCCAATGCAGCTCCGTCTCTATCTTTTACGGTACCTGACCATGAGCAGCCTCCACTCCACCCAAAACCCAAATTATAGTCGGCAGGAGTATCACAGAATCCATCTGCAGAAATATTGCAATGCAATTTTCCATTGGTGTATAGCTTGGTTCTGTCCACATACTCTACCAAAATATTATAACAAGCCTGAACAGGAGGCGCATTGACCGAAAAATCTCCACATTCCCATCCATAAAAAGTATGGGCAAGGGAGAAAAAATGGCCTATTTCATGTGCCAATGTAGTTCCATTAGAATTTACATATCTAAAATCACTTACAATATAATCTCCGGAAGGGCTATAAAATGCCAACACTCCCGGCACTGCTCCATTGGCTTTACTGGCGACAAAAATATTGATTGCATTCCTATTGGTACCTCCTGCGGTAGCAGCCAAAATAGAAGCCGAAACGGTAGAGGAAGGGTCATTGTACACAGCCTCATTATTGGTAAACTTAATATCTTTTATATAAAACTCAATTTCTTGGTCTGCATACAACTTATTGATGGCACAAAGGTTCTCAAAACAAGCTCGAGGAGCCAATCTTCCTGTACCATCAGCTTTGGCATACAAGTGATATCTCACAGGAATGTACTTCTTTGCTCCGGTTCTAGGCAAATTATGAGATTCATAATAAGCTCTATTTTCCATCATCCTCTGCTTGATAATTGCCTGATCCTCAATGCTTGTCCCGCACATTCCTACTGGCTGCTGTGCAAATGCAAATACAGGAGCTACTGCGACTAAAATCCATAAAGCGATACGATTACTCATAATTTTTTTTCTAATATGTGATAAATAAAGACTCAAAAATAGGACATTTTTCGGTACCATTTTCATAGTTTTGCATCAAAATTATTAATTACATAACGTACGAAATATGAGTAAAGTTACAGTGATCGGAGCAGGAAATGTAGGCGCTACAGTGGCCAACGTTCTAGCACACAGAGATTTTGTTAATGAAGTGGTTCTTATAGATATAAAGGCCGAAATGGCCCAAGGCAAAGCATTGGATTCTTGGCAACAAGCTCCAATTGATTATTACAGTACAAAGCTCACAGGTACAGACAATTATGCCTTATCTGCCAACTCAGATATAATAGTTATTACTGCCGGACTTCCTAGAAAACCGGGGATGACAAGAGATGATTTGATCTCAACTAATGCCGGAATTGTCAATTCTGTAACCAAATCTTGCTTACAATATTCTTCCAATCCAATCATTATAGTAGTTTCCAATCCTCTGGACGTTATGACTTATGCATCGTACAAAGTGTCAGGCTTGGATGAAAAGCGTGTTATAGGGATGGCCGGAATTTTGGATACGGCAAGATATCGAGCTTTTTTGGCTTCTGCGCTTCAAGTCTCGCCTAAGGATATCCAAGCTATATTAATGGGTGGACACGGAGATTCTATGGTACCGCTTCCTCGCTTCACCACGGTATCCGGCATTCCGGTGACCGAACTGATCGATTCCGAACAGCTTAACGCCATAGTAGAAAGAACAAAGTACGGAGGTGGGGAGCTGGTAAAATTGATGGGAACATCTGCTTGGTATGCGCCCGGAGCTGCTGCAGCCCAAATGGTTGAGGCCATACTCAAGGACGAAAAAAGAATCTTCCCTTGCTGTGTAAAACTTAATGGACAATACGGGATAAAAGATGTTTTTGTGGGCGTTCCTGTTAAGTTGGGCAGAAATGGAATCGAGCAAATTATTGAATTAAAATTATCCGATTCAGAACAAGCTCTACTGAATGCATCTGCAAGCGAAGTTAAGTCCACCATGGATGTTTATGATGATCTGCCTTCGGCCTAACTAAACCTTTTCTTTTTCAATTGCGTTTTCTCAACATGAATTTCAACCGAAACATGTTGAGCCGATATTGTACACACGATGGAGTTGCATTGACCGAGTTGTGCGACAATAAAAAAATTATGCTGGTTTTTCTAAGGCATTTTGGTTGTATTTTTTGTCGAGAAGCCTTAGAAGAGATTTCAAGGATTACTGACCAATTAAAAGAAAATGAAGACCTGGTTCTGATTCACATGGCAGATGCTGAGGCATCTGAAAAATATTTCAAACGGTACAGGCTAGAAAATTTCCACAAGGTATCAGATCCCGACTGCAAACTGTATCAAGAGTTCGGCCTTACCAAAGGAACCTTCAATCAATTATTCGGTTTTCACTCATGGATACGAGGCATTGAAGCCGGATTAATCAAAGCCCATGGATTTGGAGTTCAGCTTGGAGATGGATTTCAAATGCCAGGTGTTTTTGTTATTGAAAATGGAAAAATAACCGCACAATTCAAACACAAATTAGCCTCAGATAAGCCGAATTATTTAGCACTATTAAATTACTCAACCTGTTGACTATTTTTAATTTGGGCCTGCCTCCTCATTTCATTTCGGAGTCGGGCTATCCGCTACAAGACTGTTAGTCGCCTTGCGCCTTACAGTCTTTCCACTACTATCCCTCAGGCAATCAAAACAATTGTAATTCTGTGTAAGAAAAAATGCTATGAATTTTAATTCTGCCTATCATTTATAGACAAAACTTAGGAATTATTTTTATTAGATCTTTTCCTTAAATACTCTTTAAAATTTTCCCCGGATTCATTTTTATTATCCAAAAATAATTCAAAATAGTCAACCTTGTTTACCTAAAGAAATAGTAATTCAAAAAAGTATTTCATTCCAGCTTTATTATCCTTTTGAGACTTATAAATATGATTTGCATAATTTGTTTCTAAAGTCTTACCTACGACTTCTTCAATACAATATTCACAGAATGTTTGAAAATAATGGGGCAAAAACAGATAACCCCAAACTAAAAACAAGACTTATATGATCAGAAATTCAAAACGATCTTTTCATTAATACCAAATTGAATTACACATTAAAAATTCCTGCCGGCCTTTTTCATTTTAGGCTTTGTGTTCGTTGAAAAGCGTTAAAAACAGAAAACGGTTTGAGCCCAAACCAAGGCAAAACAAAAAAACGAAAGGAGGAGAAAACCAAAAACAGAAAGAAAAAGGCCACAGCGAGTTTTTTCGGTTTAGCTTTTGAATGAATACAAAGGCGTTAAGAAATGAAAACAGCCTTGATCTTTTGGTTCTTTTGGATCAAGCCAAAAGAACAATGAAAAACCTAAGCAAAAAGTCAGAAAAATGCAAGCTAAAATCCTTTTTATACTTACACACTTTGTGAGATACTACTTATTCGGTTTCCAAAATTCTTTGCAATTACGTCTTCAGGAAGATTTGATTCATGTTCTGTGCCATCCAAAACAACCTATGATACCTTGGCAATTCTTACAAACTAAATACTATGGTGATCTTTAAACTTGTACTTAGTACTTAAGGGCTATTATACTTTGGTCTTCTAGTAAATACTATCAACTTCCTGACAAATACATGGAGCCTGGATAATGCTTTCTTAATATAGTTCACTTGTAAACTGCACCTTTAAGAGTTATATAGTAAGCTACATAAAACTCATATCGTGATGGAAACATCCTAAATAAAAGTTGATAGCGTAAATTATTATGAATTTTATACAGAGTCTGTTAACTCAAGATCATATAATGGCAATTCAGTAACTATCGCAGTTATTTCATGTTCAAGGACATCGTTTATGTTTTGAATAAAAAGTCCTTCATTGTTTATATAGAAAATATATTTAAATGGAGCTTCACATTTTTCGCCCATTAAAATAGCATCATCATCAGTACAAATTGTTAAACCTGTTTTGAACAAGTCTTTTACTTTTGAACCAATTCCAATGCCATGTATTGTTTTACCTTTATACTTACCAAAGTAAACAGTTCTAAAAATGATGCCAGATGCTATATTAATCGAAACACGAATTGAGCCAAAGAATGATATATTAATCTGGAAACCAAATAGGGATATTTCTTTTTCATCATATGATGTATCATGAAGAATATCAATAAGACTGTTCATATTTTTTCCTATTTGAAATTCTTTTGTTCCGAAATAGGGATGAATTGTTTTATTTAATAAGTCCATATAATTTAATTTTTTAAGACCTTTCCTGTAGGCCCATCTATGATTTTTGAATTCTCAAATCTCCACTCGTCGCCATAGTTTTTTACATCAATAACTTTCGTATTTTTACCTGTAAATTTAACCACTTCCGCGCCTTCTAGTTTATAATATACAGCATTTTTATGCCTGCCGCCCTTGTAATTGAATACTATTGAGCTTTTGCCTGCCGTCCCCCCATCAAATGTATAAAGAACAGCATCTGAAGTACCTTGATATTCAGATTTTTTCCATCCTTTGCTTGTCAAAAGATCATCAAAATCTGTGTGCTTCTTTCCCCAAATTTTAGAAGGGTTTTTGAATAACTCTTCTAAGTTTGTAATGCCCGCTCTTACAACATCCTCTGCATCAACTTTTGTTCCATCGGGATTGGATATGTTTACTTTTCCGTCTTCGTAGGTGGCACTACCACGATTAGACTATATTAAAAACAGCTTGTTCCTCCTTGTTCCAAAACTTCTGAAACTCAGTCAACTTTTGACTAATATTTTGTTCGCTATATTGCAACAATTGTTCAAATGGTAAATTATGAATAGGATCAAAAAAATGAACTCTAACCGTGGTTTTCCACTTGGACGCTGTATAGAAGAACTGCAGTATAAGATGTTCGTGAAACCAAAAATCTGAACTTGGATTCATATACTCCATTGCAAAAGGAACCACCGGAGACCCCAGCTCTGCTGCAGCCTCAAATGATCCTTTTTTGAATGGCAATATTTCTTTCCGAACAGAAATCGTACCTTCAGGAAACAGAACAATACTTAGTTTTTCTCTTAGCTTTTCTACAATCTTATTTTTAGCACTATTACGACTTTGACTGTCCTTGCGATCTACATAAATCACTCCGCACATTTTTGCACCGTAACCTATCACCGGGTAATGCTCAACTTCTGCTTTGCTCACTGCATATCCTTCCTTGATAAAATAATAAACAATGAGCGGATCCAGCAAAGATCTATGATTCCCGACATAAAGTGTTCCGGGTTTTTGACTAAGTTCTCCGGTTCGAATCAATTTTATCCCAAGGATTATATGGGCTACTTTACAAAATCGATTTCGTAGCCAGAACCCAAATCTCTGCTTTCCTAATCCTGTCAACATTACAATAGAACCAATGCTGACTGCCAATACCATCAATACAACCAACAAGGTTAGTCTAAGGCTGCATAATAGCAGCTTGGGCAGAAATAAAATTTTATTCATCTTTAGTTGATTAGCTTGAGGGATTTTTCCACATCATCTACAGGAAGTTTGCAGATCTTGTTTCGGCAAACATAAATCATAGTTTGTCCATCTTGTAATTTTTCTTTAAGCAGTTCCAGACTGCCTTCTGTTTCTCCACCCAAAAAAATCGCATTGGGAATAAAATTGGATTGCAATTTCAAATTGAGTTTTTGAGCCTCTTGCCCAACTATTGCTATTTCGTATGGCGCCTTTACAGATCGGATATAAAGATTCAACCAATGTGTATAAAACACAGGTGCCGTCTCAGAGACTTGATGAACCGTGTTTTCAATCATTCTTTTGGCGCGATCCAGCCATTCTCTTTGATCATACAATAAACCCATGTTGTACAGCGCCTCAGCGGCCAAAGCATTGGAAGATATCATTGCCTGATCTTCCATTTCTTTTTTACGTGCAATCAATTCCTTATCCAAATCGGAATTGTAATAAAAATATAGCCCCTGCTCATCTGAGAAATGTTGTAAAATAAAATTCAACATTGGCTTTGCATCATTGAGATACTGCTCATCGAAACTCAGCTCATACATTCTTTGAAATCCCAATATCACAGATGCATAATCATCAAGAAAACCTGATCCGCTAGCTTTTCCATTCTTATAAATTCTAAATAATGATCCATCGGGTTTTATCATCTTTGTTTTAAGAAATTGAGCCAACAATTTAGCTTGAGAAAAATAATTTTCGTCTGCAGTAGCTGTGTAAGCATCACAAAGTGCCTTGAGCATTAATCCGTTCCATGAACAGATTACTTTATCATCCAAAGCAGGTTTATTTCTTTTCTTCCTCGCCTCTAGTAAAATCTTATGACACTCATTCATTTTTGTTCTTAAAGATTGCTCATCTTGTTTCGCCTCCTTTGCAATTTGCCCCAAGCTCATTGCGGGGTGTAGTACATTTCGTCCGTGTTCCCAGTTTCCGGCCTCGCTTATTTGATACAGTTTCTCGAAGAGTGGGAACTGAGGCAAAGAAGACAACAATGTCTTCATTTCAGAATAAGTCCAAGTGTAATATTTGCCTTCCTCATGATCTGAGTCCGCATCATAAGATGAATAATATGCAGATTCAGAATTTTTGAAGTCCGAAAACATAAATTGAACAGTCTGATTTAATTTTATTCTGTAGTCTTCATTTTTATTATGTTTGTACAGGGCGGAGTATAAAGAAATGAGTTGTGCGTTATCGTACAGCATTTTTTCGAAGTGCGGAACCTTCCATTGTGCATCTGTTGCATATCTTGCAAATCCTCCTGATAGCTGATCATAAAGACCACTGTTCATCATTTTTCTTGCCGTAAGATGAGCCAATTCAACCGCGTAATTATTTTTATAACTCAAGCCGTATTGCAAACAAAAATTCCACATCACCGGCAACGGAAATTTAAGATCAGAGTTGCGTCCTCCATGGATTTGATCACATTGGCCTAATATAGTGCTGAATGCTTTCTCCAATAATTGAGCATCGGCTGTTTTTTCGGGAGCAATTACAAACCCGTCATTGATTTGCCGCATATTCCGCTCAATTTGTGACGCCATTTTCTCCATATTGTTAGGGTCTTCATTATAGCTTGAGGTCATAGAATGAATCAGATTCATCCAATCTTGTTTACTCAAGTAGGTTCCTACCCAAAAAGGTCTTCCTTCAGGTGTGCACAACACATTAAGCGGCCAACCACAGGCTCCATTTTGATTTGCTGCTTGACAAGCCGTCATATAAACATTATCAATATCGGGCCTCTCCTCTCTGTCCACTTTGATATTGACCAATTCCTGATTCATTAATCTCGCAACTGCCGTATCACTAAAACTTTCTTTCTCCATCACATGACACCAGTGACAGGATGCATAGCCTATACTTACCAAAATTATTTTCCTTTCTGTCTTAGCTTTGTCCAGTGCAACATCATCCCAAGGATACCAGTCCACAGGATTGTGCGCGTGTTGCAATAAATAGGGAGAAGATTCATTGATTAAATGATTTTCGTTAGACAGCTTTCCTGTCATCCCTCCTTTACAACTAATAATAAATAAAGCGGTAAAGGCAAGCAATAAACGATTCATGATTATTTTATGGTTTTGATAAGATCGTTATAATACAAGGCACTATCTATTTTGTTCAAATCATCTCGATATATTTTGATCAGCTGACTTATCGGTTCTTCGCGCTTAGAATTAATAACATTTGCATTCTTGAAAGATCCGATAGCTTGATCAAATTGTTTCAAGTTGCGATAACACAGTCCCAAATTATATTCAATATCATAAGTATTAGGTCGTAAACTTTGAGCTCTAAGCAACAATGGTAAAGCTTGATTAAAACTATCTTGTTTCATAAAACTTATTGACCAACTTATCAAGGCCGGAAAATAAGTGCCGTCTGACTCAAAAGCTTTTTGATATGCATTTCGCTCTTCCTGAATGAGTCCACGGTCTCTGCATGCCCAGCCGTAGTAATGCCATGCCGTTTGAAATTTAGGATAAATATCAAGTGCCTTTCTATAATAATTTAGGGATTGATCCATGATTTTATTTTTCTCGACTTCATTTGCAAGTTTTTTTGATTTATCCTGAAGATATTTTGCATAAAACATATTTGTCCTTGCAGACTTTGGTGCCGTATTCACTCCGGATTGAAACAAAGCATTATCATTTTTCCATTTCTTAGTTTCAGCGTAAGAATAAACACAGATCATTAAAGTAAACACAACAAAAATGATCTTCCAAGGAAGACCCGGATTTCTCTCCTTAAAATAAAAAAGAGCTTGAGCAACAATAAAGCAAGCAGATAATACCGGAGTAAATAAAAATCTCTCAGCAAAAGTCGAGCCCGTAAGAAAAAACAAATTCGAACTTACAATAAGAAAACAATAAAAAAATAAAATAAAAAATGAAATCCATCGATTTCGTTTATAAAAATAATAAACCACAAACAAGCTAAAAAGCAAAAAAATCATCGAAACAATAAATAGCATACTTGAATATTTCAACAACGGAATTTGAGAATAAGAATAATCATAACTTAGTGGGAATGGAAAAAAACTAATAATCCAATACTTCGATGTTGTAAACATCACTGTAGGAAATCTACCCCAAAAACCGGCTCCTTCTACAAGACTATTTTGCATTACATCCAAAGATTTGAAATGGGTGTCAATGCCTGCCCGCAATAGATAATAGAGGGCGACGCTTATCCCTCCGAGAGCTGCAATCTTGCCTGTGGTAACCAAATCTTTTTCTAAATAAATATGAACTAAAATTGGAATAATGACAATAGCCGGAATCATGCTTTCCTTACTTAAAAATGAAAACAGCAAGCCAAAAATAACAGCCGATACCTTACTTACACTCCAGGATTGACTTAGCTTTACAACATAGTAAAGCGCAAAAAACAATCCGCAGGCTGCTGCTATTTCATCACGACTTTTAATATTGGAGACAACTTCTGTATGGATGGGATGAATAGAAAATAAAACAGTCGTCACCAAGAGTACCGTATCATTAATTTGTAAAGATTTTAACAATCGAAATAATAACAATATACACAAGCAGTACCATACCAAATTAAAAAAATGCAAGGTCTTGGAAGATAGACCAAAAAAATGACTTTCCGCTGCATATAAAGCAAGAGGAATTGGTCTATAGATAGGATCCGGATCCATACTGTAGCCGTATAAATAAGAATGCGAAAAAATATCGGGAATTCCTTTTATTCCTTTCTGCACAAAACTATTGGCCTGAGCAACCAATGGATCATCACCACAAAAATCAAAAGATAAGGAAGACCAATAAACAACAACCGCTAATAGTACCGGTAGATAATAAACCCAATTGATCTTCAATGTTTGTGGGTTTTTTAGATCCTGAGTTTTTACTGTAGATTTGTGTTTTGCGTTGGTTGACATTCCTGTTCGAATTAGAAAACACAAATATAAAATTTATTTTATCAATTAAAAAACAGGAAAAACTCTAGCTAAAGAAGCCGCTCCATCAATTGGACAAATAAAGTTCTGCCATCATACAACGAGCCGAACCACCGCCTATGGTTTCAATAGTATGGATATCCACATCCAGTAGTTTTGTCTTAAGCATAAGCCTATGTCTTTGTTCTGCAGTGAGCGAGTCAAATGCCGTTTTAGACATTACTAAAACAGGCTCTCCATGCGAATTCATTAATTGCAACATATTGCCTGCAAAAGAATTCATCTGCTCAAAACTTAACTCTATTATTTCTTTGTTGGTGGCTTCAAATTGTTTTGTCAATGATTCTCTCTGATCCGGCTGAATTGCATCCATGCAACAGATTACAAAATCTTGCCCCATAGCCATTAAAACGTTGGTATGGTAAATATCCATTCCATTTTTATCTTTTGCAAAAAAATAGGATACCTCGTAATTCAATAATAAAGAAATCTTATTAAGCACTTGAACATCTGTGCGAGGACTCAAACAAGCGTAGATTATTTTATACTCATGATCAAAGACCATACTCCCTGTTCCTTCTAGAAACTGCCCTTCATCTTCAAACATCTCCAGACTATATCTTCTTTGAACATTGTAATGAGACTCTAAATACTGTACAATATCTTCTCTTCTTTCTTTTCTTCTATTAGGTGCAAACATCGGATAAGTAATAATCGTCCCTTCAAAATGGGTGCTTATCCAATTATTGGGAAATACGGCATCGGGCAATACTCGATCCTTAGCATCTTCAAACACGACTACATTAATTCCTTCTTTTCTTAGTTTGGAAACCATTGAATCGAATTCTGCAATGGCCTTTTGTGCTGTCTCTTGATGGCTCAATGTAGATTTTTGCTGAAAAGCATTATTCGCTGATGTCTCCTCGTTGAAAGCAAAATGCTGAGGTTTTATCATGAAAATGCCTGAAGCTAAAAATGATTTTTTCATTGCAAATTAAATTGAGTTCGGTATAAGTAAATCGGATAAAAATCAATGCTGTCTATCAAAGGACAAAAGTACTCTGATTTTTTGAATTAAAGTAAAGCCTGCAAAGGAATTCATTATCTTGTTTATACAAAAGATGCACAATTTTTTTATTCTGAAAGAAGATCCACCTGCGTGAGGGATATGGAAGGTTCTAACGAAGTTAGAAGTGCGAAGCACGGAGCGAAGCGAACCCTGCAATAGCCCGCCCACTCATGGAATGAGTGGGCACGCCCATAGAATCTATAAGAGGAACTAATCCCATGATTTTTTAAGATACTTATCGATCCAGTAATGCGCCAAATAAATTAATGGCGTAAGAACGATTGCGCTGGTAGCCTTATAAAAATAATTCATTGTTCCTATAGCCAATACCTGAGTCAAAGGCCAGCCTGCACCGATATAAAATGCAATAAAAAGGACTATATAGCTGTCCACCCATTGGGAGATCATGGTAGATCCTGTAGCTCGCAACCAAATGTGTTTGGAGCCTGTAATAACTTTAATTTTTTGAAATACAAATGCATCCAAAATTTGCCCAACCAAAAACGCCACCAACGAGCCAATGATGATCCAATTTCCCTGCCCCAATATCAATTGATAGGCTTTATTCAAGTCTTGCACCGATGGATTTTGTTCGGTGCTACTTAAGTGAGATGTGGGCCAAAAATCTGCAGGAACAAATCCTATTGCCATCGAAAAAGCGAAAAAAGCAAACAAGATAAAAATGGATGTAAGTATGGACAGAAATCGAACTGCTCGAATACCAAAATACTCATTGATGATGTCGGACAGTACGAATACCAATGGCCAAGAGAGTACACCGGCAGTGAGATTGAAGGACAAATGTTGCATCCCAAACAATGACCAATCTACGGGATCCAAGCCCAAAGTTTTTTCCAACGAAAAAATCTTAACCCCGATCACCTCAGAAACCAAAGCAATGGTAATAAAAAGGCCCGAAAGAATAATAAACAATTTCGCTGACCTATCTTTGTGCAAGAAATCCGGCATGAGATTGTGAACAGATTTGATTGCCAATAGTTTGTGTGTATATGGGAAAAGTTGCAATAGACTTCAAAACAGGCTCCATCAAGTCCAAAGATGCCCCGGTGATGGGGATTGATCTTGGGACCAGCAATAGCCTTATAGCTTATGTAAAAGATGGAGTTCCGCATGTTATTAAAGATAACCATTCTCAAAAAGTTTTGGTACCATCGGTTATCTACATCAATCAACAATCGGAATTATTGATCGGAGAAGAAGCCAAAGCTATGCTCGAACAAGAACCTGATGCTAGCATTTATTCTGTAAAAAGATTGATAGGAAAATCATTTCAGGAAATTCAAAGTGAGAAACTTTTATCCAATCATCAGACAAAATTGGATTTGAATAACCAAATTGTAAAATTGAAAATTGGTCATCAATATTTTACAGCCATTGAACTTTCTTCGTTTATATTAAAAAGATTAAAAAAAACTGCAGAAGAACATCTTGGCACCTCCATTGAAAAAGCAGTTATTACTGTACCCGCCTATTTCAACGACGAGCAACGTCAAGCTACAAGAGACGCAGGAAAACTAGCAGGATTGGATGTATTACGAATAGTCAATGAGCCCACTGCTGCTGCCTTGGCCTACGGCATTGGTTTGGACAAAGATAAAACTCAAAATATAGCGGTGTATGATTTGGGTGGAGGGACATTTGATATTTCCATATTGAGAATTGAAAATGGAATCTTTGATGTTTTGTCCACCAATGGCAACACTCAGCTGGGTGGAGATGATATTGATGAGAGCATCGTTGAGTTTCTCCAATCTAAATTTGATAGCACTCAATACAGCAGTGTTCCAATCACCAAGTCAATTGCTGAAAAGTTGAAAAGCGAATTGAGTCAGTTGGAAATTGCAACAACTGCAGTTGGAAATTTGCAACTAAGTCTTTCTTTAAAAGAATTGAATGAAATTGCTGAGCCTCTAATTCAACAAACCATTCAATGTTGTAAAAATGCTGTAAAAGACAGTGGCTTATCTCTTCAAGAAATTGATGAAGTGATCTTAGTAGGAGGGTCAACAAGACTTCAATTGGTCAAACAAAAAGTATCAGAATATTTTAAGAAAAAACCAAACGATAATTTAAATCCTGATGAAGCCGTAGCCATTGGCGCCGCCATTCAAGCGGATATTCTTGCAGGAAACCGAAAGGATTTTTTACTTTTGGACATTACACCTCTTTCGCTAGGAATAGAAACTATGGGAGGATTGATGGATGTGATCATTCCAAGGAATTCTAAAATTCCTGTTCAACTGGCAAGACAATATACAACCTCCAAAGATGGGCAGCAAAGTCTTAGAATCACGGTGTATCAAGGAGAAAGGGATTTAGTAAGTTTCAATAGAAAGCTGGCCGAATTTGTATTAAAAAATATTCCGGCATTTCCTGCAGGAATAGCCAAAATAGAAGTCCAGTTTTTGATCGATGCAGACGGGATCCTTAGAGTCAAGGCCAAAGAACTGAGATCTGGTCAAGAGAGCAGTATTGAAATAAAATCACAGTTTGCCTTGGATCAAAATACAGTCGCAAAAATGCTGTCTGAATCCATTCAATTTGCACAGTCCGATGCACAGACCAAAGCTTGGGTAGATGCCGTAAATGAAGCTCAATACATGATAGCACACAGCAATAAATTTATTGAACAAAATAATACTCTATTAAGCACAGAAGAACTTTCGGTTTTACAAAATTTTATTGAGCAACTGAATCAAGGAATCCAATCCCAAAATAAAGAACAGCTCCAACACGTCATTGATCAAATGAATCAATCTACGCAGAGCATTGCTCATCGCATCATGGACATCAACATTGGAAAAAGTCTGGAAGGAACAACAATCGATTTAAGTTAAATTTTTTGTCAATTGATCAGTAATGCTTCCATACAACAAGTCATTGATACAGCCAGGATAGAGGATGTAGTCAGGGACTATGTCAGTTTGCGAAACAGAGGATCAAACATGATAGGACTTTGTCCTTTTCACAAAGAAAAGACTCCTTCATTTTCCATTTCTCCGGGTAAAAATATTTTCAAATGTTTTGGTTGCTCAAAGGGAGGAAGCCCGGTACAATTTGTAATGGAGATCGAGCAGTTGTCGTTCCCCGAATCCATCCGCTTCCTGGCTAAAAAATACAATATAAAGCTTGAAGAAACTGCCAGCAGCAAAGAAAATATAGAAGAGCAGCATTTGTTGGAATCCCTCAATGTCATCAACAATTGGGTAAAAACATTTTATCAGGATCAATTGTGGAATACTGATTTGGGCAAAAGTTTGGGCTTTTCTTATTTTAAAGACAGAGGATTTTTGGAAGCTACAATTCGGAAATTTGAGCTTGGGATGACCCCCGAATTTCCCGATGGTCTAACCAAAGCGGCAATCGAAAATTCCTTCAATATCGACTTGTTAAAAAAACTTGGATTGACCAACAGTTACGACAAAGATTTTTTCAGAGATCGAGTCATGTTTCCTCTCCATAATCCAAGCGGGAAGACGATAGGATTCGCAGGAAGAATTTTAAACTCCGATGCAAAAATTGCAAAATATGTAAACTCTCCCGAAAGCGAAGTGTATCACAAAAGCAAAACCTTGTTTGGGCTACACTTAGCAAAGTCAGAAGCTAAAAAACGAAATAAAATCATTCTCGTAGAGGGATACACGGATGTAATGTCATTGTCTCAGTCGGGAATAGAAAATGTGGTGGCATCGTCAGGAACAGCATTGACAGAACAACAAGCTCAACTGATCAAAAGATATACAGAAAATGTTATCATTTTGTATGACGGAGATCAAGCAGGGATAAATGCTGCAATGCGAGGAATTGATATTTTACTAAAGGAAAATTTGAATGTTCAAATTGCATTAATTCCCGGCAATCACGATCCTGATTCTTATCTCAGATCAATTGGAACAGAATCATTTGAAAAATTCTTAGAAACGGAGAGTAAGGATTTTATTTTGTTCAAAGCCAATATACTGTTTAATGAAAGCAAGCAAAATCCGATTTTAAAAGCCACTGCCACGAAGGAAATTGTAAGCACCATTGCCAAAATTGATGACCCTATCAAAAGGAGCATTTACATTCAAGAAACGGCAAATCTTATGAGCCTTCCTGAGGGCAATTTGATTGAACTTTGCAACCAAATAATCAAAGAAGAATTAAAAAATCAGGCCTTCAAAAATCAAAGAGAAGCCTTGCGGAGAGATGAAGAGATCATTCGTGAATTAGGCTCCGAAACTCAACAAGTACATCAACAAGAAACAATATCGACAGGAGTTTATAAAGACGAATTTCAAGAAAAAGAAATAGTAAGGATACTAATGACGGCTGGCACTGCAATTATGGAGGCTGAACAGATTTCTGTAACTCAGTATATCCTTGAAAACATTGAAGACATTCTACCCTATTTTGAGCATCCGGATTATGCCTCGATCATCAGAGAAATTATTCAACAATACAGCAATGGAATCCTTTTAACAGACCAATATTATTCAAACCACCAAGATGCCATTGTTAAAAATTTGTATTACGAGTTTTCATTTCCCAAATATGAGTTATCCAAAAACTGGAGTGACAAATATGGCCTCGCAGAAAAGATTCAAAATCAATTTGGGATCATTAGCGAAGAAGAAATTAATCAAGTTTTAAAACATATCAAAGTTAGAAAATTTGATATTATCATAAAAGAACTGGATCAAAAAATTATTGAGCAAAAAGATTCAATGGATGAAATCGTTACACTTCTAAAAATAAGAGAAGAATACAAATCCGTGCGCAACTCATTATGGTTGGAAGTAAGTCATCTAAAATAATTCAGCCTTTCCAATTGGAATTGAAAAGGCTGAAAAAAAATTTTTATAGATTAAACTATTTTGTGATCAACAGCTTTTGATGAATTAACTGCTCTCCTCTTTTCAATTCTATAAAATACAAGCCGTCTGTCCAATTTTCATCAACCGCAATAGGATACTGATTTACTCCGGAGTGCAAAAAATAAGACTTACTGTAAATTGATTTTCCTGAAAGGTCAATAATCTTCAAATCGCATCCACCCTCAGTGTCCGTCGAAATTGAGATTTGAAGATCCTTACCTGCAGAAACAGGATTGGGATTGAAACTCATAGCAAGATTCTGTTCTGCTCTAATCCACTGTAGTGAAGGAATTTTCAACTCAACATCGGCAATCCATGAGTCTGCCGAAAGATGAATCAAATCAGACAACAGCCCGTCTTTTGACATTAGAATCTTAAGTTTTAGCTTGTTTGTGGCTGTGCTTTTTTGATCGATCCATGCTTCGCCGGAGTAAGGTTGGTCATTAACTTCAAGCAGTTTCCAAACTCCATTATCTCCACTTTTTAGCATATAAGCTAGAATAGAATTTTGAGTGCTGAGCTCAAGTTCAACCAACTGATCTTTTTTAACCACTTGATCTTTTGCCCATAATATTGTTTTCGACCTTGAATCCAATAGAATCTCCTCTTCAAAATTGGCAAAACTTCCATTGATATCACCGGCCTTAATTGCCATGTAGTCATTTAAATCCACTTTCTGTTGTAACGCCGGAATTTCTTGTGGTGTATTGTATTCTAATGAGCCTGACTTCATACTCAAGAATCTCCATAATTGAGGTATCTTAGAAACGGGAAGTTTACCTGCTACAACCTGATATAATAAATCTACATCAGCAAAATTTACCAATTTATCATTATTAACATCACAGGCAATGTATTGATATGGCGATTGTATTTTATCTAAATACTGAGTTATTCTTAGCAACTTCAAGACATCATTAAAGTCCACTCCTGCCAAATCCAATTTCTTTTTGGTAATCATCAGAGTAGGCTCAAGATCTTTCTTTAGACTGCTAAAAAGATAAGCTCCAATTGAGTCATTTGTCAATTCCTTAAGCAATGAATTCCATATTGTATCTCTATGAATTATATAGGTAGTGTCGTTTCTCTGAATAAAAAATACAGTACCACTTTGAGTGCGAATTGTATCGTAAGTGGTTTTTATTATTGGCGTTTTAGTCTCATTGACCTGATAGCCTTTTCTATCGTAAAGACAGAGAGTAACATCGGCCACCGGATTATGATTCTCAAAAAAAACAGCTCCTGAAATACTCAAATTTGAGCCTGTATTGGTGAGGCTGTCTTTTCTTTTGCAATCTGGAATTCTGGCATTATTATTTTGAATCTCGATCATGGTTCTACAAAAACTTTGATTTCCATTCTGATCCGTCACCCACATTTCCACAGTATTTTTACCGAGTTCTGCACAGGTAAAAACTCTTGACTTGTCATTCGTATCGGCACTAAAAGAAAATTTTAAATTCTTATACCCACATTTATGGTATGACCCTTGATTGAAGTCTTTGGCCCATACTTCGATCATTCCGTCATCCGGAGTACCATCTTTGTTTGTGTCTACCGGCATCAACGCAATGATTAATCCGGTAAGGCAATACGGAGTTGGTTGAATTTTATTTCTCACTGTTACAGTCATCTTACATTTTATCTGCTTGCCACAACCCACTTCTGCAAAATAATAAAATTCTGTAGTCCCAATTGGATAAATTCCGGAAGCGTCAGGCCCTTTTTGACTCGAGTAAGGCGAGTTATTTAAAATTGATTTTATAGCTCCACATTTTGAAAACGCCTTAACACTGTCCAATTTTACAAACAATCCATTACACTGATCATTAGCATCTATCACAGTGTCTTTGATGCATTGGATATATGCTGTGGTATCTTTCACTACAATTTTTATAACCTGAGTATAGGTCCAAAGGCCTACCTGTGGATTCGCATTAGGAACATATTGACACCAGTCAATCACTTTCCAATCTCTTAACACCTTTATACAACCATCAGCTACTGTAAATTTTGTATCACTGTAGGAATACATGGGTTGACTGCATTTTTTCCTATTGAATGTAGGATAATCATATGGACTTTTTAGATTCCGTGGATCCACATTGGGATTGCAGCCCTCTACCTCCAATGAGGGAGGCCAATAAATGTCATCATAACCAAAGGATGTAGCCCCATTGGTTACCGTAATAACTTGAGTACAATGATGAATGTTCCAGTGCTTATCTTCGTACTCATAAGTACGTGTGATCGTTCCAACACCACATGCATTGGTGTTTTTAATCACTGTTTTGGGCTGTAGAGCTAATACTTTTTTGTAATTCTCCCAAACCCAAGCTTGCCCCCATTTGTCCAAATTGGACAAGTCCTCTTCGCAACTTAAAGTTACGTTAGGGGAACATTCAAGCCAAACGCTTGCTGACAAAGACTGAGTGTGTAAACAAAAACTTAAAACCAAAAAACCGGAAAGCAAGATTGAGCCTATTCGGCTAAAACTTGTTGATATCATATAAAATTATTTACTTGGACTATTCTGCCTTTGGGTTGTGTAGTTCAGTTCGAAAAGCAAATATAGAAATAATTGTAATATGTATATAAAATCTTATCAGTTATTTATAAATTAAATATTTTAATTATATTTGTAATTGATTTTCAATTCTTTGTGTCATAGCATTGAAATGATTTTTGAGCAGTTCTTTGAAAATAGAAATCCCTTTAAGCATAAAAATACTTAAAGGGATTTTTTAATCTTTTAATTACTTCGTTTTTCTTATTGAATTTTAGTTGGTTTTAATAACTAGAACATAAAATCTTGCATTGACCGGCATCGGTATATTATAATCTTCAAGCGCTATTTTCCAAGATCCAATAGCTCCATCAAACCATGTAATAACAGAAGATCCTATATAGGGTAAGGATTTCTGCACAAAGACTAAATCTGATGCACTCTGATTCGGATAATAAAGAATTGTACTGTTGCCTGAAATATTGAAAGCCGCAGATGTGTGAACAAAGGCTGTTCTATATATTGAACTTTGGTCCACTTTTACAAATCCATTTTTTAGCTCAAGCAAAGCATTGGCCGGAGGGTCATTAGCCCCTTTAGTGCTCTCTAACTTTACTACTGAGGCAGAAGTTGCGGAACTTACATTCAAGGTTGTCTGATCCGAAAAAGGATTCAATTGAGTTATATTGGCGGTCTTACCTGTTCCAATGTTGCTTACTTCTAAAACGCTATTTGTTTTAACTGTATTACCATCTATAATGGTTGATGCGCCATCATGAGAATGAGCTACCAAGGCCAAGCCTTTTCCTTCATTTTGAACACTAAGCACTGTGCCTGTATTTTGAGTATTATTGTTTACCATATTAACTGTAACACTCTTATCGCTTTCTCCATCATTAGAAATATCAACTGCTTTCTCTCCGATGCTATAAACTTTCAATGCCGGAACATCTGATATTAAACTGGCTTGATTGAGAGACATAGCTGTTGTATTGTTCAATGAAGTGATAGAAAATGCAGGATCTGCAGACCCACCATAATTTGAGTTGAATGGCAAGGTTAGTCCCATATCATTATCCGGTACCCATTTTGAGCCATCCCACTTAATAACTTGACCGGTTGTAGCGCCCATTTGACTGATGTGATCACCAATAATTGATCTAACATGGATATCATCCCCTGTAATTGCGCCGTATTTAACTTGTAAATTGGAGAAATTGCCTTCTAAATCACCTCCTGCATTGGAGGAAGTGGTAATATCATCTGCAGCATTAACATCCCCTGTATTGCTAATTACATTAGATGAAATTGAAATTCCGGCTCCCGGTGTATAGCTTCCTGCAGGGCCTTGATCACCTTTTTCACCCTTATCGCCTTTATCTCCTTTCAAGCCTTGAATCCCTTGGATCCCCTGCTCTCCCTTGTCTCCTTTTTCTCCTTTATCTCCTTTATCCCCTTTGTCTCCCTGCAATCCTTGCAATCCTTGAATTCCCTGAATTCCTTGGATGCCTTGTTGTCCTTGTTCTCCCTTATCCCCTTTGTCCCCTTTTGGTCCACGAATTTCACCGACATCGAGCCAATTACTACCAGTCCACATGTATCCGTGTCCATTGCTTTGAATAATATAAACATCTCCCACCTGTCCACTGTACGAACTTGGAAGCAGAGTTGGATCGGCCAATGAACCAACAATTTTCACTCCGGTTCCTGCATCCCCTTTATCTCCTTTATCCCCTTTGTCCCCATTAATTCCTTGTATCCCTTGGATACCCTGAATTCCTTGTAAACCTTGCTCTCCTTTTTCACCTTTGTCTCCTTTGTCACCTTTATCTCCTTTTGCGCCTACAAAAGGAGCAAAATTGATTCGACTTGTTGCAATCCCTCCCTTCCCCTATTTATCTCT